>JAVBSQ010000075.1:0-15250 GCA_031556695.1 Bacteroidales bacterium
GGAATGTGCAACGCCGACCACCTTTGTAGTTGACCCCCCAGTCGCCGGTGATGTTGGCAAATAATAGTTCAAAGTTGAAGCCAGGGCGAATGTCATCGATGAATACCATGCGGTGCTTTTCTGTGAGTTCGTCCCAAATAAATCGGTCACCCTCCAGGTCTATAGTTTTACCGTTGATGGCAATGGTAGGCGTTACGTGTTTGAGCATCTCGCCGATGATGGACTTTCCGGAGCGGCCGTTACTGGCGCCGATTTCACATTGTTTGCCGTCCATGGCCACCACGGCCTTGGCTGTGCTCCTATCCTTAGCGCCGACCACCATGTAGCCGATGGCACATAGTTTGGCGATCAAATGTACAACATTATCGTAGCGTTCATCTTGGGTAATAACGATATCCGGCTTATCCTCACGAATGAGTTGTTCTTTGCGCCAAGTGAAATTTGAGGTGTTTTCCATGAATTTCAAAAAGTGGCTTTTCTTCCCTGTGGCGGTAATGGTGTAGGAGAATCGGCCATCTTCAGCCCGAATCACCGTGATGGGCGATTCCGGCAGGCGCTGCGCAGGGATATTACGGCGGACATCGGCCCATATATGGTGTTGGATATTGGTGTAGTCGAGTTCTTTAACTCCATCCTTGGTGACTTGCCAGCATTTGTCGACAAAGTAAAACAGGTGTTTATCGCGTATGGGTGTTTCGAAGGTCGGTAAAATAAAGTCAAGGTTGGATAGTTTGTCGGGGCCGAGGTATTGCGGGCCTCCGCGGTAGATCATTTCCAAAACATCTTCCTTGGCCACCATTTTAGTGAATTCGGTTACAAAGTCCCTGATTTCCCAAGTTTCTACGGTGGATACAAAGGGTGGCTCCAGTTTTACGAAGTTAAAACTGCCATCCGGGCGCCGGTAGCGACCATAGCCCCGGTTCCGGAGAAATGTAAAACATCGCCCATACTTGAAATCATAGGTAGTATATTCATTTCCGGAGCGGTCGGTACGTTTATTTTCGTTCCAGTACTGTTCGTCAGATTCTATGGGTTGGGTGCTTACTAATTCGCCATTCTCATCAAAGCGCCAGCGGTGCCGTCCGAAGGAAAATTCAGGGAAGTCTTTTAAGGTGTCTTTATATTTGTTGGCAAATTCGGCGGGGTTATGAAGTGACCATATTTCTTCTAGTTTATGGTCGGTAAATGTGGTGATTTGATGTAGCTGCACATACTTTCCGGTATGCGCTTTTTCATTAACAGCGTATTCAATATCTTTTTGTAGTTCGTCTTCTTTTTTAGCCAGGGTATTGGTGAGCAGGTCGTCAACACCCTTGTCTTGAGCCTCATTCTTCAGCAGGTAACCGAAGAAAATTTCCACATATATCTGCCGATTTTTCAAGCTATGAAAATACTCCTTGTAGTTGCGGATAGCATAAAAGAAATTGCGTGGTCGCTTCTCTATGGGCTCTCCAACCTTCAAACTGCTGGAGAGGTCGAAGCAATCGGCATCCAGCATGAACACTACTTCTTTAACTTGGCAGCGCTCTATGATTTTGATTACAGATTCGGGCAACCGGCCGTTCATGCCAATATTTTGGATGCCACTGACCGCCAGGCTAAACATGCCATGTTTACAGGCCTTCTCGGCTTTCTTCTCTCCTTCCTGGATGAAGAGCCGGTCAATGTGCTGAGATGCCTTGTAGGCTGCGCGTAATTTTTCGGGGATATAAACCGGTGTGCCGGCACCATAGGGTGTTCGGTATTTAGCTGGCTTTCCGTGTCCGTCCAAATGTTCTTCCGGATACTGCCAGCGTACCCGAGAAAATTCCTTCATCTTGCCGGTAGGTTTCCCTTTTCTATCTTTCTGCTCATAGGTTACCGGGAGTCCGTCAAGGTCATAATAGGCAATGATCACATCATCGCCGGCAAGGTCGATTTCACCTCGTTGGTCTACAGTCCCTTTGAAGAATGCAGGCGCTTGTAAGATGGTTTTCTGTTCATCGGATTTATAAATATGGGCCATCACGTCATCAAATGTAAGTCCCGAAGCGGCTAGTATTTTGGCGCAATAGCTATCGGCATCATGTTTTCCGGCCTTTGGTTTTAATGCTTTTTTGGGCTTGGACACCGATGTTGGGTCGCTTAGAATTATGCCAAGATGGTCAGCCAGGGTTTTGAGCGCAGTGGGGAAGTCCATCCCTTCGCCGGACATCAGAAAGCTGAGCGCGTTGTTCCCGGATAGCTGGTTACAATGAAAACATTTGAAAATCTGCTTAGCCGAGTTGATTTTCAAGCCTTTTTCATGGCCACATTTTGGACAGCGCCCCTCATAATCCTTGCCGGCCTTATGCAAAGTAATCCGGTCGCCGATTACTTCTACCAGTTTTCCATCAGCCCGGTCCAGTATTCTTTTTTTATCGTCTTCGTTGATAAACATACTAATGCTCTGTATTGACCAGTTCCCGGTCGATTTGTTGGAGTAAAACGGTAATATCTTTTGAGCGGTTCAAGATATAATGAAGAACTAAAGCTCTTCGAAGTATCTCAAGCGAAGAGGTGCTAATTCCTATAATGTTATAGCCTTCCGGTGTTGTTTCTACATACATGGCTGCAGGCGTTTAGTGAAGCGTTCTATTGCGGTTTGAATGTCGGAGCCTTCCGGTACCAGGATTACCGTCCTGGAGTCAATGCGAACGGTAATGCGTCGGATTTTGCTTTCTATGCGTTTGGCCGCCTGCAGGGCGGTGAGCGAACGTTGGCGGACTTCAGCCCGGTCGTGGTGAAAGATATCGCCTTCTTTGGGGTATTGATGTACTGATTTTTGCATTTTATTTATCTTTTTCTGTGAATTGGAAACATAATCTATTGGCGATATGATTAAATTCTAAATAATCAATTTCTTTACCCGTTAACTGTTTGTAGTAAAGAGCACCTACTACCGTAAAGGCGTGCAGAAAATGAGCCACATTGTTGTTTTCCTGTAATTGTGCTAAATCAATTGAATTACTAGACTCCTCATTCTCGTCAAGTATTTCATTAACTTGTTGTTTAATTTGGCTAGCATAGTGCATCCATTGTTCCATGATATTTATTTTTATGTTGTTTTTATATTGTCAGCCGTGCCACTGGAGTGGCTTGGCTGGGGTAAGATTAATCCCTGACGCAGCGCACGGAAAAGCCGTGGGAACGGTTGCTATTGCTACGCTCTACCTGAGAGTTACCGTAGTTGAACGTACGATACCATGCGTAAGTACCGCTGGCAACAGACGAACTCCAAAAGAGCCCGTAGTAACCACGATAGTAGAAGCGGCCACCATTACTGCTACGGTTGCCCGCCGGCACCACGGAGAACGCGAATTCATCAGTTCCATTGCCACCGTGAGCCCAGCCGGCCTGTGATTTAAGCTTGGTTCCGGCATCAGGACCAATTGCATCAAAAAACCTTTGCCAATCGCTATCGCCATGCTCTACATCGTCTGTAGGCACTCTCCAAGTCTTACCTTCTTTCTCTAATTGCTGGTAGAGTTGCTCAAGCATTATCTTGTTATGTAGTGTTCCTTCCACCTGCTGTTGCCAAAGTTCGAGGCCATCATGAAAGAACCCTAGGTCGGGATGGATGAGGTTACAGAGCGTCCATATCTTGCCGTCCGGCATTCTGTCAACTGGGTATTCTCGGCCGAGAATGGTCTCAAATCGTTGGTCACCGAACTTTGGGAATACACCTTCAAGTACAGATCGTTGCTTAGGATCAGAATGGTTAAACATCATTTTAGCAAGCATCGGTGGAATTAATATGCCTTCTTTCACTGATTGTTCTTTTTCAATCTGAGAAAGCCAATTTTTCCAGTCGCTACACGCAACGTTTTTAATGGCGGAAATTTCTTTAGGTTGGATAATGAAATTCATTAATGTGATAAATTAATTTCGTTATTAACTGCTTTTTTATTTTGTAGTTCCAATTCTGGGAATAATAACAACTGTCGGAAGAATGTTTCAGGTTCAAATGCGATGTAGAAATGTTGACAGATTGCCCGAAGTTCAGCAATGGTCGGTGAGGCTTCTCCGCGCTTAAGTTGTCCCCAGCGTTTCTGCCCTACACCTATTTTAGAATAAAAGTCTTTGCCGGGTTTAAAATAGGCTGCACCGCCTGCATACTTTTCCAGGATGTCGTGGATTAAGCGCGCCGGTATTTTTTCTGTTTGGATCATCAGTTTTCCAAAAGATTGGTTATTTCATCAATGATTTCTTGCATGGAGTCTATAGAACTATCCATACAATCAATAGCGTCTGTCATTTTTTCCCCTTTTTCGGAGTCTTGGAAGCTTTCAGGCATATTTTCATACGCCTCTTCTTCAGCCTCTTTAATAAACACCAGTTCTTCTTTCAAGGCGTCCAATTTTACAGATACTTGTTGTAACCGTTCTCTTCTTTGCTTATTCATAATTTACCCCTCCTGTGCTTTTAGTTCCTGTTCTTTTCGCTCGGTCAGCAGTCTGATGTCCTTAGCCATTTCTTTGGCTCGTTGTCGGCAATTGCCGCAAGGAGTCATGATAACAAATAGTACAAGGCTTGTCTGTAAAATTTTCAGATTTTCCAATGGTAAGTTGTTCATAGCTTATTCCTCCGATAAAATAGTGTTTTCCCGGACACCCAGTCCGGCTGCAATGATTTTTACCGGCAGAGCCTTGGTTAGGTCTCCGTTTACTTCGTTCTCCCGGAGGTAACGATAAAGGGAAGGCTCGCTCCAGCCCATACGGTACAACAATTCCCTCTTAACGGCCTGAGATTCCCGTATCTTTTCAATGATTTCTGTTTTGACTTTCATTTTTTTATTTTATTTTTGAAGATTAATTTTAAAACACGCATTTTTATGGATGAAGATCGCTTTGAAGAATTAAAAGGTCGATTGGATAGGATTGAAGATAATCAAACTGAAATTCTATCTCAGATAGAAAAAATGAAGAGCTTAACCGAGAAGAATATTTCTGTTCTTGCAGGTGACATTAGAAATTTGAGAGAAGCTCTACGAAAGTAAAATCTTGTCATAGTGTGATATGCTTATTCCAATGTAAATCTCTTGTTCCCTTTCAGCTTGGGAGACAGCATCTAATATTTCATTATAAAGCTTCACCAAATCTATCAATTTTAAGTCTTCTACAGATTGAATTTGAAATCTACTCTCTATCCGTTTCTTTTGTATCATAAGTTTTATTTTTAAGAGTTAATTTTTTATGTTATAAATGACAATGCAAAAATGAGATAAATAATCTAAATATCAAAATATTTTATAGATTATTTATCTAAATAAATTTTAACAATTTAAAAATTAAACGATTATGAATATAGGAGATAGAATAAAAATGATAGCCAAATATTACGGGGTAAGACCCAGCGCATTCGAGAAGCAATGCGGCTTTAGTAACGGCTATATTAAGGGGGTTAAGTGGTCTATTGGAGATGATAAGCTGAAAAAAATATTAGAGCATTATCCTAATATTAATAAGGTTTGGCTTTTGACAGGAGAAGGAGAAATGCTCCTTAGTTTTGAAGTTGTGGAGGAAAACAGGGCGGACCTGCAACATCGGATTGATTTATTAACGACTGAAAATCAATTCTTAAAAGAAAAAATTGAACACTTAGAAACTTATAGAGATCGTATGGAAATTGATTATCAAAAAACTGTGGCCAAGCTACAGGGAAAATTACATAAACTTGAAAACAAAAGCCCCTCGCCAAAGGCAAGGGGAGAACATCAAGCATCGAAGCCTGCTCGACCAAAGTAAACATCAATTGCCTGCCTTTGAGCAATACCAGCCATAAGGTCAGATGAGTGTTTTCTTTCGCGATCCAGTTGCTCTCGAAGCTGTTTGTTTTCTAACCGGAGTAATTCCAGTTCTCGTTCTTTTGTCTTCATACTATTAAGGTTAAATGTGTTACTAAGCTAAACACACCTTTAATATCCCGTCCATAATATGAAGCCTATAATATAACACATAAGCATGTTCATGTGTTGGATAAATTAACTTTTTTAAACTAAAATATATGAATTATAGGGTTACAATAAAATACAATGGTACATATCATAATGTGCCAATAGAGTCTGAATATTTATTAGCACAAAAGGCCGAATTTAGGCCGGCGGTTAATGAATATATAGAGCAAAATGGGATTAATACAGGAGGCAACTATTCTATTGAAGAGGCCGAAAGTGTAATATGTGCCGATGTCGTTGGTTCGGAGTGCAAAAAATAAAATCATATTAAAACCGATCATTATGGAAATTCTCATTGGTCTTGTTTTTTTAGTGATCATTATTATTGCCACCATAAGAGGGTTAGTTACTGCCGACAATAAAGCCACCGACAGTCGTTCTAGCTATAAAGAACCTAAAAATATATTAGGCGGGCCATACGTTCCACACAGGATTCAATCGGCGGGTCGCTTTCCAATAAAGGGTTTATATTACAGAGATTACGAAGCGAAGGATTATGCAAGGAGCCTACAAGCTGGTGATGAGTTATTTTTTCAAATAGAGCATTACAATAGTTATGACCGATATGCTGTAAGGGTAGAAAACGCCGAAGGTATACACTTTGGCTATGTGCCCAGTAGCTACTCGCAAGTTATATTTGAAGATTTAGATGCTGGTTTAAAATACAACGTTATAGTTGACGGTTTGGAATATCCAAGAGATAATATTCCTGAGGTATGGTTGCGGGTTTCTAGAATCTCAGACAAAAATACAGAGGTAAAATTGATAGAAAAAGATCAGAAGAAAAAAAATTGGATTGAAAGTCTCAACATCCCACCGTCAGCAGAGTCGCAGGAAGAATGGGTTAGTAGTGTTTTAGCGCGAAATATAAAAGAATTATCTGATGGTGCCTATAGGGTGGAGGAGTGTTTGCTCACGAAGAGCGGAGGCATAAAAAGTATAACCTATACGTACATTCGGGGAGATGAACACAAAGAGCGATTATTTAATGCTCAAAAACTAGAGGCAGAAGGAAATATAGAGGAGGCCATAAAAGAGTACGAGGAATTAACTGAGCTTTGTTTTTCGAGTTTGCCTTTTGAACGGCTTTGTATAATCTTTCGAAAGAAGAAAATGTATGATGACGAGGTAAGAATTATTGAAGATTGGTTACGATACGAAAAGAGTAATATTACTCCTTTTCCAAAGAAAGGAATAGCCATAGTAGAATTAAGATATGCCAAAGCTATTGCACTCAAAGAAAGGAATCAATAACATAGATACAATTAAATACAGTAAATACAAAAGTAAGTAACTAATAGACAAATGCATAGCAATGCGTCGGGATTCACATTACCCCGACCAGCCAATCCGGTTTACTTAACATAAGCCGGATTTTGTATTTTTAGTCCATAAGTGCCTAAATTTTAAATAAATAAAAACAATAAACGATCATAGGATTTATAAACAGCATTAAAAATATCATAATAACTAGTATTTTTTCCTTAACTTCGAATAAAATTTCCTTAACCATGAAAAAAACTGTTTTATTTTTGATGTTTTCCCTTTCTTATTTGCTTGTGAAAGCGCAATTTACTATAAGAGAAATAGACAGTCAAGAAGAGCAGGTTTATTCTAGACCGGTTTATGATAGTCTGGAAAATTTTGTAGAACAGGAAAAAATAATTAATTATAAAAAATATATAGGATTACAATTATATTTCCCCGAACGATCCAGAACGTATACAACTCAGCGAAGTGCTGGAAAAGATGCGGAGTTGGATACGCTGATTACCATCTTTAGGGCATTACATGATTATAAGATTAAACGGCCGGGTTCGAAAAAAAACATTGAAACCAATGTATATCAGCCTGAGATATTAAGGTGTGCTTACAAACTGCCCGATTGTTATCGGGCAGGGAGAGGAGAGGACGCTTGTTTAGTAGTCACCAAACCATCATCTGTTGAAGGTAAGTCCTTTACTATTTTAGATATACTTTGGGGGGAGAATGAGGAAAATAGATATTCTTTTTCTATATCACGTTGTGATGCAATGTATCCGATTTTTCAAAATTTTAAAGAAGCCGGATTTATTAGCCTGGAAGAAGCAAGCAAAAATTCTTATGCTGAAAGGTTTGGCGTATTAAAGTTTATACTGAAGGATGATACAACAGGGGATACATTATACTACAATGATCGTCATTATCGGAATTTTTTAGGGCTTTGGGAGGATTTTGTATTACTTCCTTATTTTATAAAAAAACAACAGTTATATCAGGGTAAATATTTGGTTGCCACTAAGGCTCTTAATTCTAATGATTTGCATCCGGAGGAGAAGGTAAGGATTATTTCCGGCACCATTTGGAAATGTGATGAAATTGGGATGGTGAGTATGAAGCACTGGAAAAGACAACAGCCTTATGCCATGCTTACAAAGGTTTCAGGTGAAAAGGCGAAGGTGAAGTTGAGTGCTTTAAGCGATTTTATTACGGAAGAGGTATATAATGAACAGCAGCGAATAAAGCAACTTAATGCAGATGAAAGGGATCGACAAGAACGGGAAAGAAAGATTAGGGAGGAAGAAGCGCGGATTCAGCTAAAAAGAGAATATATTGCAAAATATGGTGAAAAGATAGGGGGATTGATTGCAAACAAGCAAGTGGCTTTAGGTATGACTCGGGATATGTGTACAGAGTCATGGGGATATCCGCTTCGTATAAATACAACTATTGTTCAGGGTGTTACGCATGAACAATGGGTGTATAATCTAAGAACCTACCTGTATTTTGACAATGGAATATTGACAGGGATTCAGCATTAATAATTTTTTTATAATATGTAACCATGAAAAAAACATCTTTAATCACATTAGCTATGACAGGTATATTAGCTTCCTGTAGTTTTGGTGGTGGTAATCCATTCTTTACCGAATGGAAGACACCTTACGGTGTACCGCCTTTCAATGAAATTAAAAACGAACATTTCAAACCGGCATTTGAAAAAGGAATTGAACAAATGCAGGCTGATATCAATGCTATCGCCGAGAATACGGAAGCCCCTACATTTGAAAATACTATTGTAGCCATGGATAATGCCGGTAGCTTGTTGACGAAAGTGTCCGGTGTATTCTTCAATTTAACAGAGTCGGACAATGATCCGGAGAAGCAGGCGATAGAAGAAGAGGTTACTCCGATATTATCAAAGAGTAACGATGATATTTATTTAAATGCTAAACTTTTTGCCCGCGTAAAAGCAGTGTATGAGCAGAAAGAAACTTTGAATTTAGATACGGAATCAGCCAGCTTGCTGGAAAAAACATATAAGGAGTTTGCCCGCGCCGGCGCTAACCTTAACGAGGAAGACCAAGCAGTGCTGCGTAAAATTAACGAAGAGCTGTCTTTACTGGCGGTGAAATACGGACAAAATGTATTGGCCGATAATAATGCTTTCCGCATAATTATTGATAAGGAAGAAGATTTAGCAGGTCTTCCGGCTTCTGCGATTCAAGCTGCTGCCGAACGTGCCAAGACTGATAGCCTGGAAGGTAAATGGGTGTTTACCATTGATGCCTCAAGCCGTATTCCTTTCCTGCAGTATGCTGATAAACGCGAATTGCGCAAACAAATGTTTGAAGGTTATGCCAATAAGGGCAATAATAACAATGCTAATGATAATAAGGTTGTAGTACAGAAAATAGCATCTCTGTCTTACCAAAAAGCAAAATTATTAGGTTTTAACGATTATGCTTCTTTTGCTTTGGAAGACCGTATGGCTAAAGACCCCGCTACTGTAAACGCTTTCTTACAAAAAATATGGGAACCGGCTAAAAAAGTAACAGCTCAAGAATTAGCTGAATTGCAAAAAATGGCCAATAATTTGGGACAAAAAGACCGGATTGAACCTTGGGATTGGTGGTATTACACCGAAAAATTACGCAAACAAAAATTTGATTTGAGCGAAGAAGAGGTGCGTCCTTATTTCCAAATTGAAAACGTGGTTGCCGGCGCCTTCATGGTAGCCAATAAGCTTTATGGTATTACTTTTGAAGAAGTGGATATTCCTAAATTTAATCCCGAAGCTACTGCTTACGTGGTGAAAGATGCAGACGGTAGTGATTTGGGTATTTTCTATACCGACTTCTTCCCCCGCGCGAGTAAACGTGGTGGCGCTTGGATGAATAATATCCGCGAACAGCATGGTGATGTGCGCCCCGTGATTGTAAATGTTTGCAACTTCACCAAACCTACGGCTGAAACTCCTTCTTTACTCTCCATTGATGAGGCTGAAACTTTGTTCCATGAATTGGGACACGCCTTACACGGATTGCTCACTAAGTGTAAATACCAATCCATTGCGGGTACTAATGTGTTGCGTGACTTTGTGGAATTGCCTTCACAAATCAATGAAAACTGGGCTATGCACCCACAAGTATTAAAAATGTATGCTAAGCATTATCAAACAGGCGAAGTTATTCCCGATGCTTTAATTGAAAAAATAGAGAAAGCCGGAAAATTCAATATGGGTTTTGTAACTACTGAATTTTTAGCTGCCGCTATTTTAGATATGAACTGGTACACATTGCAAACAGCCGATGTGCAAGATGTAGCGAAATTTGAAAAGGCAGCGATGGATAAAATCGGTTTGACTTATGCTATTATCCCACGCTATCGCAGTACATACTTCACTCATATCTTTGGAGGTGGCTATTCAGCCGGTTATTATAGCTATATTTGGGCAGAAGTATTAGATGCTGATGCTTTCCAGGCTTTTGTTGAAACCGGTGATATATTTAATCCTACTGTAGCTAAAGCCTTCCGTGAAAATGTGTTGGAAAAAGGTGGCAGCGAAGATCCTATGGCTTTGTATAAAGCATTCCGCGGCAAAGACCCGAATGGTGATGCTTTGTTGGTAAAAAGAGGCTTGAAATAAAAAGCTAAACATGAAACATAAAAAACGGGCAGTTCAATTTGAGCTGCCCGTTTTGCTTATCTTACTTCACGGAAGTCGTTACCGTCAATATAGTATAAAGCGTAGTAATCTTTGCCGTGGTCTTTCATCCATGCACGCATCCTTTTTACATTAGTGGTTTCAGCGTTACAAGCATCTTCCGAGCCATCATCTTTAATACGTTTTTCCGCGATGGCTTTTTCCATATTATCGATTTCTTCATTGCTTAGACGGCGTTCACGGAGAATACCATCTACTTCAATAGTGCTGCTCACCAACTCACGGTTAAAGCCACCTATTTTACCTTTAGCTTCCACGCGGAGCGTGAGTGTTTGGTCGGGGTTGGCGATGAAGCAGCGGCGACCCGAATGCTTGCAGGTATGCAGTACAAAACCCGATACTTTTACCGGTTTATTCACATAATTTTCAGCTTCCGCCAACAGTTGCTCTATGGTGAAAGTTTTTACTCCGGCAAAGCTGATACCGGTACTTGTGCTGTCGGCTGTTTCGCTGACAGTTGTTTTGCTGGCTGTGTTATTGCAAGCGCCAAAAGTTGCTGCTACAAAAAGGATTAAAATGTATTTTTTCATATATTTTTATTTAATGATTAAACTTACAAGCAGTCCGGGGATACCGGTAATAAGAATAAGAATAGCTTTAATGTTGCGAATTATAACGGCCTCTTTACGCCCTAGAGTTAGCGTGTAGGCAATGGACATGATCAAGCCGATGGCAAAGGGCATGATCCCAGTAATATTAATGCCGGACTGTACGTAGTCGGTATATTTATTTCCTAAAGTGATACTTACCGGGAAAAACCATGAACATACTGTTTCCCATTGATTGTAGCGGGCTTTTACTGTATATGGGTGGTCATGTTGTTGCAGGCTTTGGGCATCTAATACATAATAAGTGCAACTGTCGGGAGTGGTAACATTCAGCATTTTGTAGAACAAGTTACCCATGAGCATTATACCATCTTTGTCAATATTGATGTTGGGGATATCAAATTTTGAAGTGCTGTAACCGTCTGCATTGAGTGTGTAGAGCGCACCGTCACGGCTTACAATAAAGCCGTAAATACTTTTATCGGCTACTTCCAAAATGTCGAAATAAGCAATATTAATATTCTCTCCGGCTTTGGTATTGCGCACATAGGGACGGCCGTTTACCATTTTTATATGAAATAATTGCCCCTCACGGTCAAGCACAAAATAACCTTCGTCATAAGGCTTACGGGCAGACAGATTACCCCATACACCGGTAGCCGGAAAAGTAAAGCCTTCGTCTTCCATACGTTGTTGGAAGAGTTGGCTTTTATCGGCGTTAACCGTGTTGGTGAGTTTGTCAATAAACTCAATTTTATGGCTGAGGCGGAACACATCGGTGGGCGCATCCAAGGTGGTGCGGCCCGACATGGATTCATACATCAGGTAAAGCCCGATGTTGGGACGATGAATATCGCGTGGTGAATATTTCCATATTACCGATTTCGACATAAGCAGGCGCGGCTCAACAGCTACTCCCAATATACTGTCGGGCATGGATCCGGTGAGCATCAACTGCCGATAGCTTAGCAGAGGAGTGAGGGAATCAAATTGTTCGCGGGTATAGGTATTACCTTCCATGTCGGAGTGTACAAGCTTACCCTTAATGTTCTCTCGTATTAAAAAGTCTTGTTGTAGCGAACTGTAGTATACAAAGGGGTAGCGGTCGGAGGTGGAGGTGGCCACTTTTACAATAGCCGGAATAGCCCATGCCAATACAGCCGTGCATACCACCAAAAGAATAATCGTATATATGTTTTTTTTCATAAAATCGTAAATCGTCAATTATCAATCTTTTTATTGTTCTCCATCTTTAAACCGGATTAGGGAGTAGAAGGTAAAAGATATGCTTACTACAACTAAAGCTATGAGACAGGGGAGGAAAGGGGTATAGGCACCGGGAATAACATTGAAATAAAACATAGCCAAAGTGGCGATGGCCATCAATCCGTCAAAAATACGCTGTTTCCACACGGGTTCCAGGCAAATCCAAGCGGCTAGTATATAGGCTAACAGTCCACTCCATAACCAGGGTTGAAGGGCGGCGAGATTCCATTGTACAACTTCACTATTAAAATATACACTGATGCCTACACCTGTAAAGATGTAACACAAGGCGAATAAAACGGCTAAGTATATGATTCCGAAACTCATCATAGCCAGCATGATGCTGCTTTCTTTCAAGGGGAGATGCAGGGTGAGCTTAAGGCGTTTATTGGACATTTCCGGAGCATATTGTATAACAGCTAAACATACACCGGCCAGGAGGGGGAGGTATTTTAAATAATCAACATGGGTGAGTCCTTTTTGCACAATCATTTCCCACACTTCGCTATAGCCGCTCACGCGGACATCACGTGCCATAGTCATAAATGTGTAAGCCATCATTCCGGAAAACACGCAAAGCAGCACTAGCAAAGCCCAGCGTGACTTAATCCATTCTTTATAAAATATAGATCTGATCATAATTAATATTTTCCTGTTAATCCAATAAATGCATCTTCGAGTGAAAGGCTTTCCTGTTGCAGACCTACCGGCTGTATGCCTTGTTCCTGCAGTTCCTGCAGTACCTGTTCTTTAGGCAGGAAGGAATAGGTTTCCCAAGTTCCCCTGATTTGTTCCGTATGCCAAAGGTTTCCTTTGGTACCGGTGGCTACCGGTTCCTGACTGGTAAATTTGAAACGATGAAATTGCTGTGTGATTTCGGCGGTGGGTCGATGTAGCAGCAGGCGGCCGTAGTCCATAATCATACAATCATCAATCAACATTTCCATGTCTTGAATAATGTGCGAGGTTAGAAATACGGTTTTACCCTCGTTGGTGGCGTATTCTTTAAGACACTCAACGAAGAGGCGACGGTAGCCCGGGTCTAGGCCCATAGAAAAATCATCTAAAATCATCAATTCAGGGTCTTGGGCAAAGAGTAAGCCCAAGGCTATTTGAGAGCGTTGCCCGCAGGACATGGTGCTTATTTTTTGCGTTTTGGTTACTTGCAATTTTTTCAGCAAGTTGTAATAGGCCTCTTTTTTCCAGTTCGGGAAAAAGCGACTATAATAACGCTCTATTTGCTCTACATTAAAATAACTGTGTTGTATATGTCCCTCAATAAGTAAACCAACACGCGCTTTTGTTTGCGGTGAAATTTTTTCCATGCTTTCACCCAATAAGCGGCAGGTGCCGGCGCGCGGTTTCAGATATCCGTTGAGGATATTGATGATGGTAGTTTTTCCTGTTCCGTTTTTGCCCAGTAAGCCCAATACTTTTCCACGAGGCACCTCAAAATTAAGGTTCTCGTATATCAGGCGTTTGCCATAGTAGTGCGTAATGTTTTCACATTGGATAACCATGTCCATATTATATATTTTAAAATTTTAATCCTATAGTTAATTGAATATTCAGCCGGTGTTCACCCTGCATGTTGCCGGATAAGGCATTGGTAAATTGCCCATTGACTCCGGCGTATAACTGCATAAACACAGAGGTGGGTAAATGTTGATAATAACGCAGGTTTATGCTAACTCCAATGCGTGTGGCGGTCATAAAATCGAACTCCTGTAATAGGGGTGTAGCGGCTTGTTGTAATCCGCCTGCCCCGGAGGAGCTTATTGTTTCTTTGGCAGTTCCACTGCCTGTACCATATTGTAATGTGGCTTGTGTTTCTAATTCGTTTTGGTTGAAATACCATCTTTTTTGTCCACCGGCAAATCCTTCCAGGTATTGCCAGTGTTCATTGGTGTAGGGGTTACCGGTACGTTTCATGGAGCAGGCGTAGCCTTGTGCTCCACCGGTAGCTTCCCAGTTAATACTTTGGTCGCTGTTGCGTTCTCTAAAGGTGTATTCCGCTTTTCCATCAATGGTATTGCGGGTATATATTTGACTGGTAAAGTCGGTTGTCCATTGGTAACTCTGGCTGGGATCATGCCATGCCGAGTGTTGTATAACATTATAACCGGTCAAGCTACTCCAATCGGCGTTTAGAGATATGTAGTGCCGGTTGAAAAAATTTAGTTGCCCGTTGTAAGTGAAAGAGGTGAGTTTTACATCTCCAAATTCACGCTCATTGCACCATTGGTGTTGTTTAGTATATAGCAGGTTAAATTCGTTGTAAAAACGGAGCGTATTTCCGGTAAACTGAAACTGCAGCCCACCACCTATACTCTCATCGCTTTTAGTTCTGGTTTTTTCCGTTCCTGAGCTGTAAACTTCTTTGTTGTAGAACCACATACCATCAAAAAAGTAAAGATAGATATTTTTTTGATTAGAACCCATAGCGGTGTAGTCTATGTTTTCTGCCGTGCGTTC
>JAVBSQ010000033.1:0-5161 GCA_031556695.1 Bacteroidales bacterium
AAAAGAAATCGTATCTAGATAATGTATTCCACTTTTAAAAAAAATATCTCGTATGTTAGAGTGCTTTTGGTCTTCGCTGCGGATAGATTTTGCTGCTTGCAAAATAGAGTTATCAGCAAGATTAGAGAGAAATGTTATTGCATCAAAAAGATTTGACTTACCTATTGCATTAGCACCGGCAATACAATTAAACGCGTCAAAATACAACTCTACATCTAACAGACTCTTAAAGCCATTGATTTTTAATCTCGTAATCATAAATAGCTCTTATTTAGATTACAAAGTTATATATATTTTTCACTCTTGCAATTAAAACTGCCACGCTTCTTTCAATCGTTCCAGCTCCTTATAATTAGTCATATCAATTTGATGTGGCACCACGGCTACATAGCCTGCCTGAATGGCATTTTCATCTGCATCACCGGCTTCTTTTTCATGATTTTGAAACATACCGGTCATCCAATAATAATCATATCCGTGTGGGTCAATACGCTTTTCAAATTCCTCTACCCAGGTACCGCGGTTTTGACGACAAAGCTTAACACCTTTAATTTCATTATAAGGCAAGCGAGGAAAGTTCACATTTAAAAAAGTATGAGGGGCAAAAGGCTTGGCTAAGGCCATATCAACAACCTTACGACCGTATGGAATACAGGCTGTAAAATCAGCTGTCCAAGAATGATCATTGATAGAGAAGCCCACAGAAGGGATTCCATACAAAGTACCCTCAGCCGCAGCACCCAGCGTGCCGGAGTAAATTACAGCCACAGAGGTATTAGACCCATGATTAATTCCCGACACTAACAAATCAGGCTTACGCGTAAAAATATGGCTCATGGCCAGTTTCACACAGTCAACCGGCGTACCACTACAGGCATAAATAGTAAGCCCTTCTTCTTCCTGCACCTTGCGCAAACGAATAGGTATTTTTACTGTAAGAGCACTGGACATACCCGATTGTACTTCTTCGGGTGCCACCACCACTATATCACCATAGGGGCGCATCATTTCAATCAATGCAGCTATACCACTTGAACGATAACCATCATCATTAGTGATAAAAATCAATTTCTTTTGCATACTACAATACTAAATTCATATAAACAATATAAAGGGACAGCTACCATAAGCATGGTAAAAGCATCAGCGCTGGGAGTAATTACAGCAGCGAGCACGGCGGAGGCCACAATGGCATGACGACGGTATTTACGCAAAAAGCTGCGATTGATAATGCCTATACGCGATAACACGTGTGCCAGAACAGGCATTTCAAACACCAAGCCCATGGTAAGTATAAGAGTTATAAACATACCAATGTAAGAATCTAAAGAAATTTGATTGCTCACAATTTCGCTGACCTGATAAGTGCCTAAAAAACGTATGGTAAGAGGGAAAATGAACAAATAACCGACTACCACTCCGGTAAAAAACAAGAGGGAGGAGAATGCAAAAGCCGCACGAACAGCCCTACGTTCATTGGGGTAAAGGGCTGGTGCAACAAAGCGCCACAGCTCCCATATAAGATAAGGAAACCCAATTACTAAACCCAACCAAAATGAAGTACTAACATGGGTAAAGAACTGAGCAGCCATATTGATGTTAATGATAGAAATAGAGAATTGTTCCGGACAAAAATCGGGGAGATGCAAATATGCCCCGAGTTCGCACATCCAACGGTAAAGGATAAACCCGGAGTCGCGCGGCCCGAAAATAAGTGTATCAAAAACCAATGAGCGATTCAAAAACACAACAACCATAAGCATCACTAGAACAACAGCAATACGAAAAAACATACGCCGCAGATCTTCCAAGTGATCCCAAAATGACATTTCGTTGGACATTGGCTACTTTGAAGTATCGTCCGAATCTTTTTTCAATTCATCTTCCACTCCTTTTACACCGTCTTTGAAAGACTTAACACCTTTACCTAATCCTTTCATGAGTTCGGGAATCTTCTTTCCTCCAAAGAGCAGTAAAACGATGAGGGCTATGATAATAATTTCAGTAGCGCCTAGATTGCCCAAGAATAAAAATGTTTTCATAATAGTACTATTTATTTAGTTATCCCAGAAAGAGGTTCGTTTATCATATTTCAGCAAGTCGGCCAAAGCACTGGCTTTAGCATTGATACGGAAAGACCACTGTTGCCATTGTCCCGAGGGTACCCAGTTGAATATAAACTCAAAACAGTGCAAGTCATAACGTAAATCAAATGTAGTAGTGGTTAGCTTGAACTCTTTTAAGTCAATACCTGATGACACGCGGATATTCATTGCCGATGTTAGCTGTACTTGTCCTGAAAAGCCCAATGTTTGCAAGTGGTTGTGTTGAGTATACAGTTGTCCATTCGTATAAGTATAGGAGCGGTTGTAGTTATAGCCATAATTAAATCCGAAGGACCATGGAGTGCTAAAATCGGCGTAATACAGCCACTCGGTCATTACGTATTCTCCTGTTTCAGCGTGGTAACGATTCACCGCCAATGGCTGAGTTAGGGAAGGATTATCGCTACCGGATTTCTTAGTTTCGCCGCCGCTAAATTGGTAACCAAAGGATACACCGGCACTCATCATGCGAGGAGAGGTTATTTTATTGATGCGTTGTCCATAGCCATTAATGGCATACGGATCAAGCACCATGTTGGCGCTGACGGACATCTTTTCAAATATAGTAGTATTGGCAGAAATATTAATATTGGAAAGATTCATAGAGTCAGCAAAGAAGTTGTAGGACGTTGATGCAGAAAGATTATCCAACAATTTTATTTTCTTATCCCCGGTGCCGGTAGTGTCGCTGTCATCACGCACTTTCATCTCAAGGTTATTGCCTAAACTGAGAGACAGGGCGCCCACTCTTCCTTTAGAAGGGTATCCGTAGGGTTGTCCTTCAAAGATATTATAATCTTGCGCGCGAGTTACTCCTTTAGCATCAATGTAATGCAAGGTTCGCCAACCATTAGCATAAGTACCAAGATCAGGACGATAGGTAGCACTAAGTGTGGGAGTAAACATGTGTCGGAATGCGCGGATATAAGCCTTACTGCCAAATTGAAAAACCCCATATAAACGAGTACTCATGGACAAGCCGAAAGAGTAGTTGTTCGTAAGATGGAATTCACTGAAGGCCGGTGATTTGGTAGATACAACCGTTTGCAGCGAGTCGCTATATTGCTTTTGTGTACTTTGAAAATACCAGTTCATACCATATGACACGGAAGGCGAAAGTTGAATGTGTTGTAGTAAATTAATGGTAGGAAGGGTTATCCCAAAGTCGTGCTTCATACCATTGCTCATAAATTCCTTAAAGTCACGGGTGCCGAGCTGACTGGTTCTGAAATTGATTTTATTATCAAAAGTTGTTCCATAATTAAAAGCGAACTGTTCAAACCACTGCTCCTTTCCTACCCTGTTCTTTCTTTTGAAGGGATATATACGGTTCATCGTAAAAGTAAAGTTGGGCAGGGTAAGCGCATAGCTACTGTCTCGCATACTTTGCGAGTGACTAAGGTTAATGGAGAGGTTGAACGGTGAACCTTCCCATGACTTACGGTAAGAGATACTTGAAGAAGCTGTATTTTGTAGTGATTGTGAGGGGTTTATCCCTTCGTAGGTATTATATGATACGGAGGAAAAATTGACACTGGCACTAAACATTGTTCCGGGGCGGGCTTTCGGGTCTTGGCTATGATTCCAGCGTATACCGAATACCCTATCTTCATAATAATCAATAGACCCTTGTTCACCCAGTACATTCACGGCGTAATCAAGGTCAAATCCGCCGTTAAATTTATAGCGTTTCGTGTAACGGGACACTCCTTTTATGCGCCATGATCCACGAGTATAAAGGTCGGTTGTTACAGCAATATCGGCATAATCTCCCATGACAAAATAATAGCCTAACCCTTGAATGGCGAAACCACGATTCGCCTCATCGGTGAAGGTGGGGAAAAGTATACCTCCGGCACGATTAGCCCTATCAGGCACAAAACCAAAGGGAAGCATCAATGGGAAGAGCGGCACATCTTCCAACACCAGATAGGAAGGTCCAAACACTGTTTGTTTAGGATCTTGCAATACGCGAGCTTCGGACATTTTCAAGTAGAAATGTGGGTGTTCATGGTCACAAGTGGTGTATTTTCCACCCTCTATATTAATGGAGTTGTCCGGCATTTTTTTAATCAATGCCCCATGAAGATATCCATCTCCCTCCTGTGTAATAACATTAGTAATTATCGCTTTCCCGGAACCAAAATTATAGTTAATAGTTTCCATGGCATAGCTTTTGTCCCCTTCTTTCATCACGGGAGAGCCCACTAATTTACCGGTTGTATCTTTTGTTCCACAAGCATAAACAGTACGGCTGGCTGTATTATACTCCATATAATCAGCTTTTAGCTCCATTGAGCCATAGTTCACCGTCACATCGCCATAATAATATACCTTTCTGTCATGCCCGGCCATATCATATACAGTAGAATCCCGCCCTTTGGAAAAAACAGGTGCTTCCAAAGTGCTTTTTTTGCCGGTTAAGGTATCTTGTGCAATTTTATTTTGAGTAGAATCACTCGAAAATGCCATTGCAAAGCCTGTAAAACAGCTAAAAACAAAAATCAAAAATATTGATTTATAGATATTTATTATTTTTAACAATAAATTTTCAAATATAATTTATACTTTTGCAGCACAAAGATAAGAGAAAAAAAATGTTTAAAGCTATTGCATATTCAAAAAATGTTTTTACCTTTGCAGCCTCGTTGATTGCAATCTGTTGTTTTTACAATACAGCATATAGTCAATCCGTCGTTACCCAGGCCGGCGTCACAAGAGTGGTGGTTGATGCCGGCCACGGCGGACTTGATGGAGGAGCAATCGGGAAAATCAGTAAAGAGAAAGATTTAAATTTAGCCGTAGCCTTAATGGTCGGAAAGATGATTCGTGATTCATTTCCGGCAGTTCAAGTCATTTATACACGTGATGTTGATAAGTTCATTCCTCTTGACAGGCGCAGTGCGATTGCTAATGAATGTAATGCTGACTTGTTCATATCTATTCATGCCAACGCTTCACCTAACAAGTCGGCCAACGGAACGGAAACTTATGTGATGGGACCTCACATGTCCGAGGCCACTATGGACGTGGCCAAGCGGGAGACTGCGGTAATT
>JAVBSQ010000037.1:0-10916 GCA_031556695.1 Bacteroidales bacterium
GAAAACGTATGTATGGCTACTAAAATTTAAAGTATGGCTAAAGTGTAATTTGCGTAAACCTCCGCGAAATGGTTGCTTTGCACATAATTTAAAGATGAAACAATGGCAAAGTTTACTAAAGCAGTAAAACAACAAAAGATAGACCACGCAAAGCAATTATACTGTAAGGGTTTTGATTTTGATAGCATCGGTTTATTCATTGGTGTAGCAACAGAAACACTTCAAAAATGGGCATTGGAAAACGATTTTGAAAAGGAAAGAAAGAGCCGTTTAATTGCGCTTTCAGAACTTCGTAATACAATATTGGATAGTTATGCCGAAATGAGAGAGGGCAGAAAGCCTAAGATTACAGCAGACGAGGCGGTGAAGTTGGCTACTGCTTTTGAAAAACTTTCTGTCAATAAAAAGACAATAACATACTACTATGATGCCTTTGAGGTGCTCTGTGATGAATTTCTTCTAGCCATAGAAAAAACACCCAAAAAGAAAGATAAAGAAAAATGGTTTGAAATTTATCAGACCGTAAGAAAAGTACTAGATACCGTAACAAGCAAACTTCTTAAAGATACCTTAGGCGATGAGTAAACAATTATCAAATATCATACGGACTGCCACAGGAAAAACCAAGCGTTTTACGCTTGTTGTAACCCTATATCTACTAAAAAGAAAAGCAGATAAGCTGAGCCGGAAAACCGGCATACAACATTTTATTATCAAATGGTGTGGAAGTATTATCATTATCAATAAACAGCAATTTCGCCATAACCGGCAGCGGGGCTTATTCCCAAAACAATTCACAGCCGATAATCTGAAAAAGATTGCGCTATATTATACCAAGTAATGACAAAGCGGGAAATAGAAGAACTGGATAAGCGGTTTAAAGAAAAATCCGACTATATCTACCGGGCCACCCTCGACAGCATTATAAAGGAGAGTGCCGAAGAACAGGAAAAGCGTATTAAATGGCTTTTAAAACCTGAAAACTACGGGGCCTGCTTTAATTACTATTTTGGTAAAGAAACACCTATTCCCATGGCCGACTGCGATTGTGCGTGGTATCATACAGCAGTTTATAATGATTTATACCATAATGCTTTTATCACGGTATTCAATCTTATTTTTCGCGGTGGCGCCAAAAGTACTCATGCTAATTTAGGTTATCCTTTTGCTTTGAAGCAGTCGGATTTGGCTAAATTTTTTCTTGTTGTGGGAGCTAATGAGCAACGGGCCGCCATGTTACTGCAAGATTTACAGGTACAATTTGAGAGCAATAACCGTATCATTAATGACTTTGGCATTCAACATAGCTATGGTAGTTGGGCTGACGGGCAGTTTGAAACCACTGACCGCTGCACATTCATGTCTTTAGGTATAGACCAGCCATTTCGTGGACTACGGCTCAATGGCGTGCGATTGGAATATGCCTCTATTGATGATGTAGAGGATAAAAAGAAGGCGATGAATAAGGCCTTGACAAGGGAATATGTCGGCAAAATAACAGGAGATATACAAGGGGCTTTCTCCACCCGCTCCGAACGCACCATCGTTAATAATAACTATTTTGTTAAAGACGGTTTTATTGAAGGGCTGGCTGATAAAAAAGGCATAAAACTCAAAAAAATAGATACCAAACAAACTACTGTAGTTCGCGAAAAATATGCCAGTTTATATTTGGTAAACCTCACAGATAAATACTACGACCAAGTTACTCCGGAAACCGCCAACCAGTGGAAGCCGGAATGGGAAGCCCGTTTCTCTAAATTAGCCTGCCTGCGCAAAATCGAACAATACAAAGATGACAAGGAAACCCTCTCCGGAGAGTTCTACAACACCCCCATCAACGTAGGTAAAAAGATTAAAGAAGGTATGATCAAGATGGTAGAGCCTATACCTCTTAGCGATTATGACCTGATTGCCGAAAACTGGGACTTAGCTTATGGCAGTGAAGCCTGCCACAAAGCCAAGGCTACCGGTGCTGTAAAAGACATGCAAATAGTGATTACAGATGTCTTTTGCCGGCAAACGGATATTAGTATAGCCATTAAATACCACTATGACAAAGCAAAAGAGGTTTTAAAACAAAACCCCTCGTTTATATCTTACTATGATGCTTCGGTGGCACAGGAAGCCGTATATAAACCCCAATGGGAACAAGGGGCGCGGAAATACAAATGTTTTCACATACCTATTCCGCAAAAGAGCTCCGTGGATAAATATATAAAAATAGACACCGTGCTTATCGGTGCACTAACATCAGGAATTTTGGTTTTCAGCAAATCTTTGGAGCAAAACCCGGACTGGGACGAGGCTAAAAAACAGATGCTCAACTTTGAAAAAGGCGGTAATTATCCTGTCGACTTTCCCGATACCTTAGCTGACTTGCTGATACAACTAAGTGAGTATATAGCATCTTGGAGTGAAGATGAGCAGGAAGACGATAGTGAAGCAAATAACAAGCCGATTTTTGGCAAACGAAAAGTAAAAGGATTCTAATATGGCATTTTTAACAAAAGACGAACTAAAAACCGTGGCCTCGACCACTATTATTGATAAAATAACCAACCTTGATGATGAGATTGTGGACAATATCATTAATGAGAGCATCTCCGTAATGAAAGGCTATTTGAGCCGGTTCTACGATGCCGATTTTATCTTCAGTCAAACCGATTCAACACGCCACATGAGTGTGGTCAAACGGTTGAAAGATATTGTTATTTATGAGATTTACGAGCGGCACACCCGGGAGCAAAACGCCGTGGCCGCCCGCCGCTTTTCAGAGGCTATGAACTGGCTGGAAAAGCTAAACACCGGTGAACACGGTGATCATACATTGCCGGTATCTGTGGAACGTTCGGAAGCCAAGGAGGGAACAACCGGCGATGCTCGCTTTGGGGGTAACACTCGCTATGGGTCAAACTATTAAACGCAATTAAAATGGGACATAAACAGCATTTAAACAGAAAAAATATACCTGTACACCAATTGGCGCAGAATAACCGGTATGGAAAGAAGCCGGAGATAACGGATTCTCGTGGATCCGAAAAAATGGAGATTGATTATTTCCGCTTTTTTGAATCCTTATACCGTAAAGAAGTCAACGACTGGATTAGCGCAAGGGCCGCCCGCCGTGACCCGTTTATGCCGCTGACCTACCCCATGCAGCAGCTATATAAAGATGCCATGCTTGACAACCACCTGCAGGGGGCTATTGAAAGCCGTATTTTACGCGTATTAAACAAAGAATTTGTTATCAAAGATAGCAATGACAAGATAGACAAAAAGCGATCAGCCTACGTGCAAAAACGCTGGTTCCGACAAGTGGTTCGTAAGGCAATGGAGAGTAAATTCTACGGTTATAGTCTTTTGCTGATTACCGAATTTGAAGCCGGGAAGATTCGTAAGATAGTGGATATTCCACGGGAAAACGTTATACCGGAGCAAAACAGGCTCATAAAAAATGCACTAAGTCCCAAAAGTGATTCAATCCGATATACGGATTTTTCCAACTTTTTTATTTACATACAACTACAGCCAGAAGCCGTTGGTATATTGGAGCGTATTGCTCCAATGACCATTTTTAAGCGCCACTCATGGGCCAACTGGGACGAATTTGAGCAAGTTTTTGGCGTGCCCATCCGCATTGCCCGAACGATGATTAACACCAAGAAACATAAAGATGAGTTGCAAGAGTGGCTGGAAACTATGGGAACGGCCAACTACGCTATTTTTGACAAACAGACTGAAATTGAAATCAAGGAGAATCAAAAATCAGACTCCTTCAACGTGTTCCTGCAAAAAATACAAGCTATAAATAAGGAAATTTCAAAGGGTATTGTTGGACAAACTATGACCATGGACGATGGAAGTTCACAGTCACAGGCCAACGTACACTTGGAAATTTTTAATAATATTACAGATGCCGACATTACTGATATTCAAGACTGGGCCACCGATGACTTTTTACCGGTCATGCGTGCCCATGGCTACGATATACCGGAAGGCTATTATTTACAACTGGTCGAAAAAGAGGTAATTAAGCCACAGGAAAAAATCAAGATAGATCAGCCACTTTTGGCAGCCGGCTACAATATTGACCCAACCTATATTGAAGAGTTCTACGGTACCCCTCTTGATAAAAAGGAGCCGCGCCGTGAAGTGCAGCCTATGTTACTGCAGCATAATTCAGATACCTCCTTGACCGCTTTTTTCGGTTAAGCCTCGCTAATCCTAAAAGGGTGGCGGGGCTTGAACTGGAGAATATGTATGCTGATGAGTGCCCTCATTGCCTAAGCGCTTCCTTAGATGAATTTCTGCAAACCGGCTATGCTTGTGCTGCTAACGCCAATCTATTGCAGGGTGTTTTAGCTGAAGTACGGGCCGGTGGCTTAGACAGCGTGCAGGATAGGCTGTTTGAATTATATAATACTAATTTACAAAAGGCTGTCCGTAGGGTGTTCAATGAAAAGGATGCCGACCACCGGTCATTGGATTACCTTTATAAATTTGATGCTAATGCCGCCCGCTTTGCTGCTTATAAGGCCCATTATGTAACCAATACGTTGCAAAAGGCATGGGCGCAATCTCCGCAAAATTTCGATGAGAACGGAAAGCGTTTACTCAGCACCTTTAACCGTTTTCAGGCTACGGAGCATAATACCACCGTGGCCCGGTGCCGGACGGCTAAGCAAATGATGCAGTTTCTTGAGGACAAAGATTTGTACCCCAACCTTGAGTGGTTGATGACCCGCTCCGTTTCGCCCAGAGAGGGACATTTGGCCCTTGTTGGACTTATTCTGCCCATAGAACACCCGTTTTGGCGTAAGAACCAACCGGGCAACTTGTACAACTGTAAATGCGACTGGAAGCAGTCCAATAAACCGGCTACCGATGATCCTACCATAACCGTAACCCCGGCTAAAGGCTTAGAGGGTAACCCTTGCACTACCCGTGAAATTTACACCGATAACCACCCCTATATTGCGCATGCCAAGGATGCTGAAGCGGTGGAATCTTTTGTAGAAAAACACGTATTCCAGCAGTTTGAAGCTATGGGCCAGTATAAAAATGGAGGTAAATACCTCGTACACCCGCTGGTGGAGAAACAAAAAGAAGATTATACTGATTTAGTAAGCATTGCCCGGCAGTTTGCCGGACTGGGTAAAACAACCTACATCATGCCAAATATACACAAAGATAGTAAGTTGTATAATTACTACTTCGCCCACCAAGGTGCATACGCTAAAAAATGCCCCGACTTGCTGGTAGATGGGACTTTCTTTGAGTACGAGAGTTTTACTCCACCTTATGGCCAGCGAACGCTGGAAAATATGCTTACACATGCCACCCGGCAGTCCGATAAAATCATCATAGATATACGTAATATATCATCAACCATGCTTACAATAAGAAAACATATAGGCAACAGAATAAGAATGGGACAGATTATTACAGAGGTGTGGGTTTTGAAAGATGGGAATATATTGGAACGTATGCTATAATAGACGGAGCCCCTATAAACTTGCATCTACAGGGGCTCCATGGGCTACGAATCACGCAGAATCGTAGAATTGAAATACAAAGTTATAAAATTATTTTGATAATATGAACATTTCTCCGGAACAATTTTTAAAACACTTGAACGACCAACAAAAGGCTGTCAAGAAATTCATGGAAAAAGATGCTCCGCGCGAGATAGGGACTGAGGCTGTAAATCACTTCAAGGAAAATTTCCAAAACGAAGGATTCACTGATCAAGTGAATAAACCATGGACAGAGATTAAACGTCGCATAGAACCGGAACGACCTGATCGTGCTGCCGCAAAGCGTAAAATACTCACGGAGTCAGGCGACTTAGGTAAAAGTATTCAAAAAGATGTACAGACGGGGCAGGTGGTTATATTTTCTGACGTGTCTTATGCTGAAGCCCACAATGAGGGAACGGATAATGCCGGACAGAATCATAACGTAACTATTCCAAAACGTCAATTTATTGGCAAAAGCAGGGCCTTAGATAGGAAGGTTGAAGGAGTCATTAAAGAACGTTTAAAACACCTTTTAGGATAATAAAAAAGCCCTCTGTTAAGAAGGCTTTTTACGCTTGTTGGCTGTTTCTCTTTTAACATGTACGTAGAACCATAGCCAGTCCACCGCTTCATTCAACGCCCTGTCGTCAAAATAGAGGTCTGCATAAATCTTAGGTTTGGGGTTAAATCCTAAGCCGGGAACATTGTCATTAATAGCATCGAACTCAATACCATTGTCTTTACAAAAGGTCACGGCTTCCGACAGCACTTTACGACCACCATTGGCCGGGTCAATGTCATTGCGGCACGTCCACAAAATCAATTGATGCCCTTCCGCTTGTAGTTGTTTCATAATGGTAAAGGCATACGGCATAACGCTGCCTATCTCCGGGAACCGGTGCTCAACAATGGTGCCATCAAAGTCTATTGCAATAATCATGTATTTAAATTTTAGGGTCAATTAATCCGATAATTCCACTGGCTAGTAGCTTTGTTGTTTCGCAGGTAAATCCGTGCTGCAGTAATAGCATATTGAGGGCGTAGGCCTGTGGGGCGGTAAATGTGAGTTTAAGGGTTTCAGGTATCAAAACAAACTTCCCGGCATGGCGGCGATACCAGTCGGCCACCACCATACGCGCCAGCGTGGTATGATCCTGCAGGCTTTGCGGCTGGGTAATCAGCTGTTCGATGATTACCTTCAGCACAGCCGCCTGCCCTGCCGAGAAAGTCAGTCTGATGGGTTTGATTAGCATATTATTTGCGTTTATCAATACTTATGACTACAACAAAGCAAAGCCACACGATACCCATATCAACACTGTTATGTCCCCACGATACAACTCCTGTAGGTAAAATAACAAACATTTTATCATAGGTTAAAAACGGCTTAATTTTAATGTTTAGTTTATGTTTCATAGTTTATATTTTATTTAAATTGCACTCATTGACAGGGCCAGCCATTGGTCACGGCCCAGTTCGTCTTTATATTTCGCTTTTACAAAGGTTGAAGTCTTGGCCGGACGGTAAGCATCACGGATAACCTTTATGGCATCTATCAACTCCGTGTCGCCAATTTCTTCCGCATGTTTACTCAGTTCAAGTACCCTGTTAGCCTTAAGGTCGCCGTCTTTATTAGGCTTCATTAAGTCCCGGATAATTTTCACGGCCGATATGCCCTTATTCTCTTGAATAACTCGTTCTATCCATGCGTTGACACGGGCAGTACCTATGCTTACGGTTTCGTCCCATTTATCAATAATGTTATGGCCAATAACAATAGATAAGCTATTATCTGCCGTACTAAAGGTGTGGCTTTGCTGGGTAAGCATTTCAGCATCGCTCATACCAAATACCACCTGTTTCATGGTTAGAAGTGTGGCAAAGTCATCAAATACCATCTTCTTAGCAACCTCCATGTTGGTGCTGATACTCTTGAGTTGATCAAAGGTCACTCTCACTTGCATGTCACGTAGTTCTTCATAAGTAGCGCGTTCTTTCTTTTTGCGCTCTTTTTCGGCACGTTCTTCGGCGTTTAACTGTTCAATGAGCCGTTTGCGCTCTTCTGGGGTCATGTTTTTTACGTCCATATTGAAATATTTTACAGGTTATTAAAATAAACGTGGGGTTTGCTCTTTGGGTGTATGCCGTTCCAAAAAAGCATCTACCTCTTTTTCGGCATCCTTACATTTCTTAAGTATAAGGTAGTCTCGTGACTTAAAGTATTCTTTCTGCAGGCGGCGCAGATTGGCCACCTGTTTGATAAATTGTTCCATGATGTTATAATTGTTGTGTTTTTTTAATGTCGTTTTGGCGATTTTTAAAGGCATTATAAAGGCTGTTTAAACGGTCGGCCGGGATGTCATTAAAATCGCGCACACCGGCAGCGCGACAAGCTGTGGCTTTGATGATATTGATATTACATTCACTACCGGAAGCCTTTAGGTAGCCGCCAATACACGCAATTAAACGTTTTCGGGGCTTATCCAAGCTGGCCGGATTTACTTGCGAAGCATTGATAAAGCCATTCATAGAAGCCAGCATCGCCTGATACTCCCAGGTCTGCATTGCCTGAAGGCTATCGGTACGGCCATTGGTGAATTGCCGTACCAAATCCCTCTTTGTTTCTTCCTTATCAGTCACACCGGGCAGTTGGCCCAGTAGCGCGTAAAATTGCCGGTAATTGCGTGTCATGCGTTGCCTTGTTCATTCGGTTTATAACTTCCAATTCCTTTAACAATTTGATAGATGGTGCTTTCTCCAATACCCCACCTGTTGATGATTTCATCAATGATAACCTCCCAGCGGATACCCTCATTCCAACGTTTTGAGAAGTATTCGCGGATTGCCCGGTTCCGGTTCGCTTTTCCGGTGTGAATGCGTTTGTCTTTAATCCTAGCCATATAGTGTATTATTTTATTCTCCCCAGTACTCCACGGCACCCTCATGCCAAATGGTAAAATATTTTAACGGCCCTATGTACCGACCCTTGCTGATGGCGCGATAACCCTCTACCCATATTTTCAATGTTGCATCATACATCACCGATTTAGCGGCACGGCCCGATGGTAGCTTCCCGTCTGCGTGGCTGATAAATATAAGTAGTTTCTTCGGAAACTTCTTTTTAAACACAAGGTATTGTTTGTATGACATTTGGGTGTATTGGAAGCTGTCTATTACCACAATATTGGGGCTTTTTTTCTGCAACAGACGTGCCTCCAACTCTTCCATGCTTTCTGTTACCATTTGCACACGGCTGGCAACTTCAGCCATGCCCACACGCTTGAAACCCTCCTGCATAGTATGGGCGGTACCCTCTTCTAAAGAGTTAAACAATATTTTGTCAAAGCGGGCTAAATACTTAATAAGCTGCAATACAAATGTGGTTTTGCCGTTGCCGGAATTACCCCAAATAAACCACACGCCAAATCGTTCGGGTCGTGAAAAAGCAGCAAACCACTCCCCATCAAAAGAGAACAGGTCGTACAGTTTTTCTAATATATTTCTAACGGTTATGGCGCGTGACATATTAGGCTACGGTTTTTAGTTTTTGTAATTCAACACGGATACGGCGGAGGCTGCTACGGCTTTTGGCGATAATGGCTTTAACATCAACTTTATCATTATTAGCCTTGGCTATCATGGCTATTTGGGTACGGGTAAACTCTTCGAGGGCTTCTTTGCCATCAGGCGTTATTTTTTGGTAGCGTGAGCCGAATCGGCTAAACAGTTCAGTGTAACCCACTTTTTTACGCCCCAGGTTACTTTCGATTTTAGCCTTCAACCCATCGGCACCCATCATGTACCAAGCGCAGCAACCTTCAGTGGCGTTCCACAGGGCTTTGAGTTCCAAAAAGGCGGGATAGTCCAAATCCCCGGCTTCATCTAAAATAATTAAAGGGTTGGGAATGCTTCGGAGATAAAACACCAAATCCCCGTACACGTCTGCATACTTTGCGGTATGCCCCAACCCTAATTCTTTAGCAATTTCACGAATTAACTTCTGTTTACTTTTAACCTGCGAGCAGTCAACATATACAACATATTCATTCTCTTTAGCGTATATTTTGGCGGTATAAGTCTTGCCTACATCTGCCATATCGCAAAGCAGGCCGCTAAGTGCGTTTTCCTGACAAGCCTTTAGTTGTGTATAGATATGTGTGAATACCGGTGTTTTGGCGGTTTGCCATTTGTTATCTTCACGCAGTTGTACATCCAGTTTCCGGGCAATGTTAATCCATTTGGCTAAACTGAGAACGCCATCAAGGTCGCCGTTAATAATCCGGCTTAATTGCGCGCTGTTAACGTCCAATGATACGGCCATTTTGGCAGCACTACTGTAATGCGAGCGGCGTTGCTTAACCGCTTCTACAATCCGTTGTTTAAATTCTTTGGTAATCATGTTATTTGGTGTTTTAGTTTTTCGATTATAAGCTGTCGATAGCTGAAGCAATGCCGAATTGTTCGTCATATTGTGGTATCTCTTTTTCTTCAGCGCGTACTGGTACCAGTACAAGTTCCGGCTCTATGGTGTCAAATTTTTCTATGTTTTCAATAAGCTTGGGCTTAGCCAGTGCATTGCGGCCCTCTTTGACCATAGCATCATAAGAAGCAATGTATTTAGCTTGTGTGGTTTTGGCGGCGGTGTCGCTATCGGTGCTTTCAGCGGTAGAAGTGTTAAAGGTTTCTATGCGTGAACATTCAGCAATAAATTCGTTGTTTTGATAGATGTACACCATATCTATGTTGTTGCCGGGCATATAGTACGCCTGCACGGTGTAATTATTGGGAACCAACCGCGCCAACATTTCGGGGTTTGGCAGCATATAATCGGCATATTGCACTTGGCAGTACATATTACGCTGGATGCTGGTGGTGGTGCAGTCGCCAATGTAACGGGTAAGTACGGCACGGTTAATATCGGCCAAGTTGGGGTTAAGGTTTTCTGTCAATACCTGCAAGCGCGTTTTGCCTTTGTATAGCTTTTGGTTGCGGTGTTTGCCGTTGTTGTAGGCTTCTATCATAGCGCGGTCATCGGCCACCAGTTGTTCAAAGGTGTAGGTTTGTTCTTTTATCACATACTTGTTCTCCACCTCATCATACACGCGCTCACCGCCTGTTTGGTTGGCTTCCAGTTGTGCATAGAAACGACCGATACCATCTTGATAGCGTTTTTCGTAGCCATATTTTTTTTGCCGGTTAAACTGTTCTGCATGCTTTTCCTGTGAATTGCTTGGCGCGCACCAACGGACAAATGGGAACACCACACCTGCTTTCATCAAATCGTCTTTAAAGAGGTTGACCAAGTGGTGTTCTACTTCCACTTCAAGGGGCATACCGTAACCGCGGCTGTCGATAAACCGGAAGGTGTCACGCACACAGCCGATGAACAGGTCT
>JAVBSQ010000089.1:0-16487 GCA_031556695.1 Bacteroidales bacterium
CTCGTCTTTTGCTGCGCTGCAGTAGTTGACGCTTTTGCCGGTGGTGCCGTGACCTCCTTCTTGGTCGGTAGTTCCGGTGTGGTGTTAGCGACACCCTTGACCCTACCCACTCAAAAGATTGTGTATATGACTTCCCTAAAGGAAGAATATGAGAAGATTGACACTTGGCTTAATGAAGCGGAAGATTTGGGATCATTTGTAGAAGATGGTCAAACGCTGATTTTCCCTGAAGCCGGTGCCGACCCTGCAGTATATAAAAACCGCAAGGAAGACGTGGATAGTGTTGAACCGGAAGAAACTGTGCATAAAGTGGAATTGGACGTATATGACTCCCAAAACTACAAGATCAGAAATACAAGCCTGCATGCGCTACCTTTCCCTAAAGTACAGTATTATACGAAAAAATCTGCCGATGCTATTACAAAGAAAGAAATAGCTGATGCTGCCTATACCTTTGCTCCGAACGAAGCCGGCAATAAAAAGATTGTTATGGCAACCTCCGGCGCTGAACGTAACGGACTAAAGGGTCTCACACTGGAAGACATTATCCGCTTTGCCACTACGCTTGATAATGCAAAATTCCCTGATGGCCGTAACTTGGTATTACCCTCAGATATGTGGTGGGACTTGGTAAACAACAACCCTGTACTGAAAGGCCAGTTGGAACGTTCTCCTTTAACCGGAATGATTGTACCGAAGGTAGTGGAATATTACGGTATTAAGATTCATAAGTCGCTTGGCGATACCTTAGGTGTGAATTGGAATGTGGCTACCGGTAAAAAGGCCCCTCAAGGTAGCGTTGTCGGAGGTGATGTGGTTCAAGCCGGTATGCTGTTCTGCAAAAGTCAGGTGTTCCGAGCCGGTGGTAACTTCCAAATGTTTCTGCAGGATGCTGCCAGCAACCCTAAAGGCCGTGCCGCTGAATTTGGTTTCCAACACCTCTTTAAAGCAGACTTCCAAATGGACGCACAGCGTTACAGTGGTTTAATTCATTTGGCTAAAGCATAACAATATGCGTAGCAGGGTCTATACAGAGATACGTAACCGGCTGCTTGAAAAACTGCCCCAACTGCAATATGTGGATTTGCAAAAGGGGCAGTTCGACAAGCCACAGCAAAATTACCCCATTCCCTTACCGGCTGCTTTGATTGAGATTAAGCCTAAAGAGTGGTCTAATGCAGCTACCGGCAACCAAATGGGAGAAACCATTGTAAGCATTTATCTCTATCACGACCTTGTTACAGATAGTTTTAACGGCGCAGAGCAGGAAGCGGAGACTATAAAATTATTGGACACACAGGATGATGTTTTTCAAGCCTTGGAATGTTTTGATAGCGATGAGTTTCAACCACTAAGCCGCATATCGGAACACGAGCCTTATTATGGAGACCGCTATGTATGCTTTGGAACAGATTTTAAAACCCTGCTATATGCTGAACTACAAGAAGCAAAAAGCCGTTTAACACCCAAACCCCGCCCAAATTTTAAGTTATCATAATGGAAAATATAAGTGCACATATCAGCTATGCAGAGGCCGTTAAATCGGCTACAGCAAAACGTTATGGGAAAGACAATACACCTAATGCCATGCAATTAGCAAATATGAAGCTGATTGCAAGCAAGGTGTTTGAACCTGTGCGGACATACTTTGGCAAAGCGATTGCCGTAACTTCGTTTTTTAGAAGTTTAGTTGTCAATGTCTTAGTTGGTGGTGTCTCCTCTTCTAAGCATTGCACGGGAGAAGCCATGGATATTGATGCCGATATTTTAGGCGGTGTTACCAATGCCCAGTTATTTCACTTTATAAAAGACAAACTGGACTTTGATCAACTGATTTGGGAGTTTGGCGATGATAAACAGCCAGACTGGATTCACGTGTCATACCTAAAAACAGGGAACCGGCGCCAAGTGCTACGTTCAAAAAGAAACGGCTCTAAAACGGAATATACACCATGGAATGGATAAGACTAATTTTTGAGGTGCTGTTAGCCGGGGGCTTTTTTGTCACACTGGCAACGCTTCGCTCTATAGTGGCCAAAAGTAAGGCTGAAAGCAAACATGCCCGACATGATGCCCAACAAAAAGAAGTGGATTTGGTAATAAACCTACAAAGAAGTAATGAATATCTATCTACTAAGTTAGAAGAATTACTTCGAGAAATAGTAGAGGTAAAGACACAAAACACCAATCTACAAATTTCGGTAAAAAATTTGAGGACAGAAAACGAACAACTGAAAAGAGATGTTGCCGCGCTCAACGTCAAGTTAAAAAACGTCACTATAACGAAAACAAAATGAAAAATCTGATTGTATTACTATGCTTGCTTTTCTGCCTTTTGGGCTGTAAAACGGTAAAGTATGTCCCGGTAGAAAAGGTAGTAGAAACCAAAGTTGAAGTCAAAGAAATCATTCGGGACACCATGGTGTATATTGGCACTGATCATGCTATGGCCCGGGCATTACTGGAGTGTGACAGCGCCGGCAACGTGTTGATTAAGCGCTTGGAGACCGTGCAGGGCAAACTTAATGCCAAGGCCGACATACGAATTCAGGACAACGAACTTGTCGCAGAGTGTACGTGTGACAGTCTAGCCATCTATCTAACGCTCAAAGAACGCTACGAGAAGATAAGTGTCAACACCGAAGGAACAAAAGTACAAATAATTGAAAAAAAGTTGCAGTGGTGGCAAACCTCTCTGATGTGGTTTGGAGCTATTTGCTTATTTGGACTTATTGCATTTATAATCTTAAAAATTAAATAAATATGGGCAAAAAACATGGGGGCAAACCCCAACAAACAAAAACAACCGTGATAGAAAATTCGACAACGAAGGCTGAAGAACCTACAGCAATAGAGAATCAACCCGCGAGTGAAACAATAGTTGATGAAACTATTCCTGCTACGCTAGAGAAACCGTTGGACGAGTCTGTAGAAAATAAAGAAGCCCCCGGCAAGGAGGAAGACTCTTCAGTAGAAGAGCAGGAACCTGAAGCGCCTGTGGTAGAAAGCACAGATGACGAAAAGTTACAGGAAGAGGCTTCTCGCCTGATGGAGAAACTATTCGCTAAAAAGATTTACCGTACCACTGATGGCTATTGGTTTACCAGCTTAGATAACGTCAAGGAACATGCCAAAAAGACAAGTTCTAAGTATCAAACATTTGAACAATCTAAAAAATAAGATTATGTCGTTAACAAACGTAAATATTACTGTTAGCCGCGATGGTTTGGGAACAGTTTCCTTTACCGAAGATGGAATCATGGGCATGTGCCTTACTGGTGCTGCCGTGCCTGAGGTGTTGGCATTGAACAAACCATACGCCATATATTCTACTGCCGATGCGGTAAAATTAGGCATAACCAAAGAGGGTAATAATGCCGCCGCCTATAAGCAAATTAAAGAATTCTATGATGAATCCGGCGATGGTGCCAAATTGTGGATTATCGTTGGAGGTACAGAAGTTGCCATGTCCGCAAAAGTAGATAACAGCGACATTGCCAGCTTGGCTCGTATATTATTGGACAAAGCCAATGGCGAAATTGTAGCCTTAGGTATTACCCGTGGCGCAGCATTGGTAGAGCCGGTGGACGGTTTAAGTGCTGATGTGTGGGCAACCATTAATAATCTGCAAATTTTAGCTGATAACTATCAGACAAAAATAATGCCGTTCTGCGGCGTTGTTGATGGGGTTGGGTTTACCGGGGATGCCGATATGCTGAAAGACTTGCACGGTATGTCCAGCCATCGGGCAACCGTTATTCTGTCAGCCTCTGAAAATGATGGAGTCGCTTCTGTAGGTCAATTTTTAGGTCGTTTGGCTTCCGGCCCCGTACAGCGCAAAGCAAGTCGGGTAAAAACCGGTGCCCTCACCAATCTTAATGGTTTTCTTACTGATGGTAAAGAAGTAGATGACCGCGAAGAAAGCCTTGGCGTAATGCACGACAAGGGTTATGTGGTATATCGTAAATTCCGGGGCAAAAGCGGTTATTTTTACAGTGGAGACCCCACAGCCACCAAGGCGACCGATGACCTTAGCATTATTGCTCGCAATCGTATCATCGACAAGGTTATCAAAATAGCCTACAACACCTACATTGAAGAATTGGATGAAGATGTAGAGATGACCGATAAAGGAACATTAGAGCCGGCTGTTTGTGCTGACTTAAAAAACAAGATTGAAACACAGGTTAAAGCTAACACCAAAGGCGAAATATCAAGTTTCACATCAGAGATAGATATGGAACAAAATATCCTATCAGGTCTGCCCTTAGAAATAACCTTGCAAATTGTACCGAAAGGTTATTTGGGCACCATTAAGGTACAACTTGGATTTACAAACCCTTTTAACAGTTAACATTATGGAATATGCATGGGAAGATTATAAAGTTCTTATGGGTGGTAAGTTTGTAACCGGAGTCCGCGGATTCAGCTACAAAGTATCACAGGAGAAAGAACCAATTTACGCACAAGGCAATAAACCTCACGGTACGGCTCGTGGCAACAAATCTTATGAGTGCAGTATGAAAGTACTGCAATCGGAACTGGAAGCCATTATCCTCTCCGGTGGTGGTGACCCCACCGAAATACCCCCCTTTACAATTGTTCATTCTTTCATCGCTAAACGCGGCATACCTATGGTCGTGGATGTGATTGAAGGCGTGGAATTCAAAGAAGTGGAAAAAGCAATGGAACAGGGTGCTAAGTTTATGGAAATAAACCTTGCCTGTATCTGTACCAATATTAAATACAACTTACCCTTTATTCCCGTACAATAAGCATGGAAGATACTAAATTAATTGGCCAAGCTACCGAAGATCAGATAGCAGCCTGGAAGAATATGCATAAGCAAGGTGTTTATGCTATTGAAGTTGAAGGACATGTGGTTTATATCAAGGGTTTTGATCGCCAAACTATGAAGTATGCCTTATCTCAACTCCGAATTAAAATTGATACGGAGAGTAAGGTGGCAGAACTGAACATGGAGCAAATGGTAGAAATTGGCGAAATCGGCTTGCAAAACGGTTGGATTGGAGGTAGCGAAGAGATTAGAACCAACGACCGTTTATGGACGGCGGCAGCCCTTCAGGTAGGAGAATTGTTTGAAATTGCGGAGGCTAACATAAAAAAGCTTTAACCGAAGCATCTGCCTATGTGCAGTGTGATTGGATAGGACTGTTTGATACAGCAATACGGTATTACCTGCACATGGATGCTTCGAGCCTGTCGGACGAACAGTGGTGTCAAACGATAGTTCAACTTAAGTTTCTCCGGCAACAGGAGGCACAGCAAAGCCAAAGTAGTATTCCTACTTTGTAGTTGTAGGTAGAAAAAGTTCTCTTAGAAATTGAAAGATGAAAAACAAGCCGTAAACGCCATTTAAAAACAGTTTAAACAGCATTACAACAAAATCTTTCAGTAAAAGAAAGACTCCTATAACAGCCAAAACAATAAAAAATGTTGTCATTATTACCGTAATCTTTTCACAAAGGTAAAAAAAATATGTCACATACAGTAGAATATATCTATAAATTAACGGATAAGGTTTCCGGTAGTCTCGTTCGGATTGCCGGAACCGCCGCTACTGTATCGGCACGTATGGAACAGACCCGGTCTCGAATAGAGAAAACGGGCAGTTCCATTGGCGGCATTCATGCAAAAATCAGTGAATTAGAGAACAAACGCAGTAGTTCCACGGCAATCCGTGAAATTCGCAAGCTAAACGGAGAGATTCGCGGATTGGAGCGTCAGGCCCACAAATTGGAAAATCTCCCCCCTGAAGGTTTTATCAATCGCCTTCGTTATGCTAATAACGGTTTAGGGGGATTGGCTATGACCGCCCTTAAAGGGTATAGCATCATGCAGTCGTGGCAGGGAATAAAAGCCTTTGCCGGAATGGGCATGGATATGGAGCAAACCCGTGCAAAATTCTCGGTTCTACTTGGCACGGTGGAAAAAGGCAATCAAATGATTGGCGACCTGAACAAGATGGCCAATGCCACCCCCTTTCAAAATGCCGACTTGATTAAAAACGCTGAAACACTGCTGGCCTTTAATGTGGCTGGAGAAAAAGTTTTGCCAACTATGCAAATGTTGGGTGATGTGGCCATGGGTGATAAAAACAAATTACAGGGCCTTACGCTGGCTTTTGCACAAATGATGAGTACCGGCCGCCTCATGGGGCAGGACTTGTTACAAATGATTAACCAAGGTTTTAACCCCTTGGTTGAATTGGAAAAGATGACCAAGCGCCCGCTCTCTCAGTTAAAGAAAGATATGGAAGAGGGCAAAATTTCATCTAAAATGGTGGAAAGTGCCTTCCAACACGCCACATCTTCGGGTGGGCGGTTTTACCAAATGATGGGAAAAATGTCGGAGACCGGACTTGGGAAGGTTTCTACACTCTTAGGTAAATTACAGGCTAAATTGGTAGAGTATGCAGAAAAACTCACGCCTATTATTGTTGAAATAATGAATTTCGGCATTGCCTTCGTAGATAATATTGAACCATTGGCCCAAGCCATTCAAGGCTTTTTCATGTCTTTTTATCCTTTATTTGAAACTATTGGGATATTATTGGAGTCGCTTGGTCTAATTGGCAGTGAAGCGGGTGGTGCCGGTACCATTATTGCAATTTTGACAGGTCTATTCACGGCTTTAGCTATACCTATAAAAATTGCAAGCAATGGCATTAAAGGACTCACGCAGTTCTTTACGGAGCATAAAGGTATTATCGTCGCACTGGCTATAGCTATTACAGCCTATCGTATGGCCGTTTGGTATGCAACAATATCTTCACAGGGATGGACAGTGGCCAGTATGCTGCAATATAAATGGCTGGTATTGGTAGAACGTGCCCAGCAGCTATTAACCGCCTCTTTGCTCAAAAATCCGTTCACGGCAGCATTGGTTGGAATCACGCTCATTGTTGGGGCTTTAATGACTTTTAAAAAGAAAGCCAAAGAAGCTACCGACGAACTTAGCCGGGCAAAGGAAATTGCCGGAGGCTGGTATGCCGATCAAAAGAAAGGTTTAGATGACTTGTTTAAACAGTTGGAAAAGACCAACGCTAAGAGTAAGGAGCGTAATAAGCTGGTAGATGAGTTAAAACAAAAATACCCTGGACTTAACTCCCAGTTGGAAAATGAACTTCGCAATACCAATAACATTAATGTTGCTAAGGATACATTAACCCAAATGTTAATGAAAGAAGCGGTTGCCCGCGGAATTCAGGGGGCTATTCAGGAGAAAGCCGATGCGCTAGCCAAAGCCGAACTGGCAATGTATCAGTTTGAGACTGATGGTGGGGATACGCGAAAGCAATCTATTGAAAATTATGAAGCTAAACATGGTAAAGGTTCCGTAGAAGCCACCCATGCACTGATTGCCTCTGGTCAACTTTCAATGAATGATGAGCGCGCCATTGGTTTGCCATTGAAGAATCCCTATACCGATAGTTACAGCCAACAGAAAAAGCAGCTTGACTCCTTGGGGGCCATGCTTCAAGGCAAAACAGAGGAACTTGGCGGTAGTTTGTTTGGTAATAAGCAAGGTGGAACATCGGAAAACACGAAATCACTCCTCACAGATGCTTCCAGCACCTCTGTATCAGATCTGACCTCCGGTGGAAAAAAACAAACGAATATACATATCAGTTTTCGTAACCTGATTGAAAATGTAAGCATGTACCCTCAAACCGTTCAAGAAGGTGTCGACAAAGTTGCCGATGATTTAACCGAAGGTATGTTACGTGTAATAAATAGTTCCAATACAGTAGCAACGCAATGATCGTACAAACCATCATAGACATACAGAAGGTATTTGAAAATACATGGGGCTATATAGCACTGCCCTACCCTGAAATACTGGTAAAGCGATTTTTAAACGCCAAAGTATCCAAGACAGCGGAGTATGATGATATGCAGCAAGGGTGGATAAAAAACTATTACTCCGACCTAGGCGTCCCATTATACCATTCTGATGAACAATATACTGACCTGTTTTTGCCGATATGGCTCTTTGAAAAAGACAATGCGGACGATAAATATCTGCTTCCTCTAAGCATTATGTCTATGACCTGCAGGAAAAATATTGTTACTACACCATTGGTAAACCGTAACGGTACCGTAAAAGAGGAGATAAGCCGTGAAGACTGGGAAATTAACGTCCGGGGAGTCATGGTGGGTTTTGATAATAATTATCCCGAAGAGCAGGTGCAATTATTAAATGATTGGTGGGAAAAATCGGCCGCCTTAAACATTGAAAACGCCAAGACTGCTATTTGTTTGAACGAGAGTGAAAAAGTAGTTATTACCTCTTTGTCGCTCCCTGAAGTAAAAGGCTTTGAAAATACACAGCCTTATGAAATGAAATTGATTAGTGATATACCCTTTAGTCTTTACTTGTAATGTACGTCAAATTAAAATGTCATATTGAGATAGAAGCAGTATCGGGAACCATCAAGTTTGATGCCTGCAACTCGGTGGAGATAGACAAATCCATTGACCGGATTAGGAGTATTGCAAAAATAAAGATACCGACTTCGGCCCGACTAGTGACTCAAGACAAACAGACAGAAAGTGTTCAGACCGAAAAGGTGTTCAAACGAGGTGATAAAATTACAATACAATTGGGTTATAATGATGATTTAAAAACAGAATTTAAAGGCTTTATATATAAATTAAATCTTACCTCACCCTTGGAAATTGAGTGTGAAGGATATGAATTTTTACTGCGTACAGATTGTAAAACCAAAACTTTTGCATCTACCACCTTGAAAGGATTGCTACAATATATTATCTCTGATACAGACATCAAGCTGGACGGCAAAATTCCGGACGTTAATATGGTTAATTATGTCATTCCGGCAAATCTTAAAAAACTTGATGTCTTACAACAGGTAAAAGAGCGGTATGGGCTTACCATCTATTTTATTGAAGATACGCTATATGCCGGATTGGACTTTGTCAAAGATTTGGGGACTGTAAAATATAGCATCGGGGTTAACACTGTAAAAGAGGGAGAACTTAAGTATCAATACGAAGATGATGTTAAAATCAAAATAAAGGCTGTATGGGTACAGAAAAACAACACCAAGGTTGAAGCGGAGGTTGGAGATAAAGATGGTCAGTTGCGCACCTTGTTCTTTTACAATGTTGAAAGTAAGACAGGTTTAGAAACCTTGGCTAAAGCTGAACTGAAAAAGTACAAGTTTAATGGCTATACCGGAAAAATCTCCACTTTTTTAGAACCGTTTGCTACTGCCGGTATGGTAGCAGAGATAGCCGACTCAAAATACAATGAGCGAGGTGGAAAATATGAAATACGTGGAGTGAAAACCACCTTTGGAACCTCAGGTGCCAGGCGTAATGTTGAAATTGGAAAAACAGTATCATAATGGATAGCAGGATAGAAGAAATCATAGAGGGTTTACAGCGGCTCCTAAAGAACCCCGGCTCATCATTCATAGCTTCCGTTATGAAAGATAATGGCGACACAGTTGATGTTAAAGACCTCAATGAAGTGGAATATTTGCAAGTTCGTAAAATTGCCACAGAAAAAGCAAAAGGGCTAATATTGACACCCGTCACTGACAGCTATGTAATTGTAAGCCGTATAGCCAATAGTGACGACCTGTTTGTTTCGGTCTTTTCAGAAGTTGAAAAGGTGGAAATGGTTGTGGGTAAAGTGGAGGTGTCTGTAGATACAGAAGCTATTAACATTACAACCGGAGATACAACTATTCAAGTGAATAAAGACGGTATTATCTGCAATGGCGGAAAGTTAGGTGGATTAGTTATGATTAAGGAGTTGAAGGAAAACCTTGATAATCTGAAAAAATATGTAGAAGCTATTAATAGTGCTTTACCCTCTGCCTTTAGCGCGGTAGGTGCGAGTACCGCTGCTAATGGAGCATTAGGGGCGCAAAGCTACCAAGGTTCAATGGTCGGTAAAAACATTCAGTTTGAGAACATGGAAAATGACAAAGTAAAACACTAGTGATGGGAAAACCGCGGGATATATTACTTGATGATAACAATGATCTATTAGTAGGCAGTGGAGATTTTGGTGTAGGCGATGCCTCTGCTCAAAGCCAGCGGCTATTGCTTCTCCTTAATAAAGGGGAGTTGAAGCAAAGCCCCCTCACTGGCGTGGGCATTACCAGCTATATAGATGATGAAGATGCTGCGGGGTTGATGCGTTCCATAAGGACAGAATTTGTCAAAGATGGAATACGGGTTAAAAAGATAGACTTTACAAACGGTAAAATTACAACAGATGCAGAATATAGTAACTAACGCAGTAAGCATAAAGCCCGGTCAAACATTGTTTGACATAGCACTGCAGGAGTACGGCTCCTTTGCGGCCATCTCTCTGTTACTCGAAGACAACCGGGGTGTGTTTACTGATATAACCAACATACCTGCCGGAACGCCACTATTTATTCGAGACCCACTTCCTTCCTTGGAAGAAATAAACAAACAAGTAGTTAAACATTTTCAAACAAGCAATCAATTACCAGCAACGGACATATTATGACACGAACTGACGAGATATATAACGAAATTGATGCCATCCGGCAGCAAGCATTGCCCCAATTAAATAGCCCCAGTAAAACGGCTGAATATAAGCTGTGGCAGTGGGTGTTTGCTGCGGCGCAAAGCCTCTTTGAAACCGTTATCAGCAACGACAAGGCGGAGATGCAGGCCATTGTTGATGCTAACCATTTGGGTACCGGCCCTTGGTATGTTGAACTGGCCAAGCAGTTCCAGTGGAATAATGACGAAGCTTATTATTTGGTCGTTAACCCGGTAACCGGGGTAATGACTTACAACAAGGTGGTGCCTGATGATAGGATTGTTACACAGTCCGCCTACGTGGAGGGCAATGGTCGTATTATTATTAAGGTAGCCGCCGGTAGCGCCGGCAATTTGCATGAACTGACAGAGCAGCAGCAAATAAACTTCGAAAACTATATGCGGCAGCTAAAAATAGCAGGTATTATTGTCGAGGTTGTAAACCTGCCTGCCGACTTATTGGAAATAGATTGTACTGTGTACTACAATCCTGCCTACAATAATAACCAATTAAAAGAGGCTATTATTGCCGCACTCGACAAATATGGCGCTAACTTCAACTATAACGGTATAGTCTATAAAAACGCTATTATTGATGCTATACAAGCTGTTCCCGGTGTTGTGGACGTGGAAATAGGCAAACTATACGGTCTGCAGGGCGAGAATCGCGCCGATATACAACGAACCTATACCACATACAGCGGATATTTTAACATAAAAAAAACGGATAGCTTTCCCAAAATAACACTTATACCGGAATAAGATGTACACATTCGACCCATACAAGCTAATAAAGCAATTGCTACCACCCTTGCTTCGCACGCCTATGCGTATTGCGTGGTTAACGGCTGTTTTAACACCGTTTACACGTGCGTGGGAGGAGTATGTTGCTTGGCGTGCCGATAGGTATTACGAAGTGCATGTAACGGCGCAAACAATAAGTATAGAGGCTTATCTAAACAGACTGTTTGACCCTATTAATCGTCGCATACGAATAAAGCACGGTGAAGATGAGGGGGTTTACTTATCCTTGCGTTCGGAGGGCTATGATGATAATTTCTATATCGACGGTGAGAACGGTACTTTTATTGGGCTAGATGGAGAAATGAATAGCGAAGTCTTGTTTGGTTTTACGGTAGAAATTCCGGAGGGGATTGACACCGTGCAGGTAGAAGGTGTCGTTCGCTCTATAAAGGCTGCGGGCGTGCCATTTGAAGTGATAATAGTTAATATTTAAATACAATGAAAGAATTAGTACAAGTACAGGGCGTTCGTAAGTATAGAGCGGATGACTTTTTGACCATGCAGAGCGTTTATTTGCGGCTGTTTGAAGACTTTTACAAACAGTACGGGAATTTTATATACTATGGTTGCACCTTGAGCAATGGCACCATTACGCCCGGTGTAGTTATATTGGACGGTAAGGCCTGTCCATTTACCGGCGCCTCCGGGGTTACCGGCGCTTATTATGTTAGACAGGTCTCCTTGCAGGAAGACGTTGAATATAAAATAGGCCAAAAGCCGGGCTTTATCACCTACTTTGCCGAATCCGTAGCTGCCGGTGATGCCGGTGCCTTCCGGTTGGATAACGCCAAGCGATTTGAGGACGTATTTACGCCTAAAAAGACGGTCGATGCTGATACCGTTGACGGGAAGCACGCGGCTGATTTTGCAACCAAAGAGCAGGGGGCTACGGCTGACTCAGCACTTCAACCATCCGGTAACGGTTCAAACCTTACTGCAACATTTGCACAAGCCGCTTCACGTGTTAATATTAGTAGCGGTGAAAAGTTGTCAATCCTGTTCGGGAAGGTAATGAAATGGTTTGCCGACCTTTCCGCTGTTGCTTTTACTGGGAAATATTCTGATTTAGCAGGTACGCCTAAATCGTACGGCGAGACTGGTGCAAATACGGACGGGTATATGACACAGAAGTCGGCGACTGATTTGTATAATGGCCTGCAGGTTGGCGGAACTAATTTTATAGTGGGTACAAAAACAATTGAAGATGCGAGTGGAAAATATACTCCCATTCAACTTTCGGATTATTTTTTAGAACATGCACGGAGTGGAGATAAATGCACCCTAAATTTTAGGGCCACCACAACTGGAATAACGACAGTTGGCCGTTGTGAATTATGGATCAGGCTTGCTGACTACCAAGGTGGGTATCAAGAAATTCATGTAAAATTTGACCCTAAAGGTACATATTGCAATAAATTATTCAGCATACCTTTTACCCTCCCTGCTGGTGGCTGGTCGCGCATAGATAATGCTTTATTTATCTGCTTGGGGGCAAATGCTCCACTACACGTCAACTACCTTATGCTACAGGCAGGCAATACACCAGCTGATTGGTCGCCTGCACCGGAAGATGAACGTAATTATTCAGATAATATTAATTTATATAGGTATTCGCAGGTGCAACTAATGGCTGAAGGTGATGTAAAATGGACTGGTATAGGTAGTGGTTTGGGTTTGAGTTTTTATAATTTCACCTGCCGTTCGGTAGATAGGCGTTTGGCATCGGCTGGCGAATTTCAAATTTATATGCCTGCTAATGGTACTGTGATACAAGATTTATTTGGAGGCGCTTCAATTACTGTTGCAAATGGAAATATACCACTTCCAGGATATTCATCGCTTATATATCGTCACAACACGGCGGGCAGTGGAACGATATACTATCTCTCTAATACTTCTTTGGGAACTAATAAAGAAAATGATATTTTACTTGCTGTGGTGGCGCCCGCCGGCTACATAGTGAAACTTGGAACGGGGGACACAATTGGTCGTGGTAATTACATAAGTAATGGAGTGCTTATACAGCCTACAGACCAAGAATCTGGCACGTGGAACCCAGTAGCAGCGACCCCTGGTGTTGTAACACACTCCCAATACTGTTATTGGCATAGGATAGGTAATCGTATATTTATTAGTGGGCAAATATGGTTTGTTGGGGGCGTTTTACCTTCCCTATTCTATATCCATGGCCTTCCTCGAATACCAGTTAAAATAGAGAATATAGCAGCCACTAATAGTGTGGTGACCGGAATTATTTGTAATACACAGCCCGATGGGTTGCTGGAAGTATCCACTAAACCTAGCGGCTCAATGTACATAAACGGTTCTTACGAAATTTTAAATTAAATATATATATGAAAACAATTAAGAAAACAGCAATTCACAGGCTCACGGTGAATATTGTTGAAATTGACAGCGAGCAATACATTGAGATTGAAGGTAAAGAAGTGAAACTAGACACCCCGAAACATTCAACGGCATACGTAAATTCACCAAGCGGGCGCGAACGCCTGCAGGCGGAACAACCGGAAAATATCATTACCTCCGTGTTGGCCATTTGGGGTACAGAGCCAACAGTGGAAGATCCGAAAGTGAAAGAAGAACCTGAAACACCGGAAAAAGAAGAACAACAAGGGGAGTAAAAAAGCCCCTGCCTCCGTTTAGTAATGTTTTCTACGCACGAACTGAACGATAAATGGTGGGAGCCTATACATTACCTACATGGGCTATATTAAAGTTGGCTGTTAGGGCCTTCATGCATATCGAAAGTATTAGTAAGCAGTATATCCTAAAAGAGGTAGCCCGCCTAATGCTGGAGCAGGCTATAAAAAAGAAACCTAAGCCTAAAGGCAGACCGAAGTCGAAAGCAAAAATAAACGGCGTTTAACTAATAATTAAACGCCGTTTATTTTTTTTAGGACATTTCGTTCTAAAAGATCGGACTTTTTGTTTTCGCGATTATATTTACTGCTATGGCCTTATATTACACACTACCTGTTTACAAAAGTACCTATGACCTGGTTAAATCAATATACATCGCTGTTCAGCATTTCCCTAAACAATATAAATATAGTTTAGGCACAGACCTGCAGCAGGAAACACGCCGTTTGGTGGTGCTCATATTCCAGGCTAACACCCACAAAGAAGACAGGGTGAGATATTTAGAAGAGTTTGAATCGTATATGGAAATGCTGAAGTTGAATATTCGCTTAAGCCATGAACTAAAATGTGTGAATATGAAAACCCATGCACGCCTTTCTATGATGTTGGAAAATATAGGTAAGCAAATTACGGGATGGAAGAAACATTCAGCATAGACGAATTGTTTCAGGCTTATTTTGATTGCCGAAAATCAAAACGTAATGCGTCCAGCGCCCTGACTTTTGAGCTGAACTATGAGCGGGAACTTGCTCGCTTGTACGATGAACTCAATAGCGGTTCTTATGAGGTCTGGCCAAGTGTAGCTTTTATTGTAACCAAGCCGGTGAAACGCGAAATATTTGCGGCACAATTCAGAGACAGAGTCGTACATCATTTATTGGTCAATCGGCTCAATCCCTTATTCGAAAAAACTTTTATTTATGATAGCTATGCGTGTAGAGTGGGAAAAGGCTCCCTTTTTGGAGTAAAGCGTGTGTCAGACTTTATTCGCAAAAGTTCTAATAATTACTCGCGTGATGCTTATATTTTGAAATTAGATGTCCAGGGATTTTTTATAAATATTAGAAGAGACCTTTTGTTGGAACGTATTATAATTTATCTTGAAAAACACCAGGATAAACTTAGCTGGAAACTCAATGAAATCTTTTTCTCCACTTTGTCTAAAGTCTTACTTAATAATCCAACAGAAGCCTGTATTCTTAAGTCGCCCCTACACTTGTGGGACGATTTACCTGTTAATAAATCTATTCTGAAAATGAATGGTTATTTTGGAGTAGATCATTCAATATCAACTTATGCGGGGCTTCCCATTGGCAATTTAACTTCTCAGGTATTTGCCAATTTTTATATGCACAGCTTTGACCACTATATGAAACACAACCTGCGGCTGAAATACTATGGCCGCTACGTTGATGATATGGTGGTGGTGCATGAAGATAAAGATTTTCTGTTGCAGGTGCGTGAAAAGGCTACTGCTTTTTTACTGGAGCAGTTGAACCTGAGGGTACACCCCCAAAAGCACTACTTGCAGCATTATACAAAAGGAGTTCCCTTCTTGGGTGTCTACATTGCTCCACATTTTACCTATCCCGGTAAGCGTATAAAAAGTAATTGTTATGCAAAATTGCATTATTGGAACCGTAGAGCTGGAGAAGAAAGAAATTTGTTACAACCCGAGGAAAAAGATCGCTTTCGTGCACAAATCAATTCTTACCTGGGCTTTATGGTGCATCATCAAACGTATAAACTTCGCCGTAAGCTATTGCTCAGCATCCTATCGCCCGCCTTCTTCCGTTACGGCTATGTGGTGAATATGCGGAAGATAGGCTACAAGTGAAGGGTAAAAGGTACACGGGTGAAAGGTGAAGGGTTCAAAGATTCAAAAATTCAAAGATTTAAGGTCACTCTCAACTCATCGCCCATAACCCATAAATCATAAATAAATCCGGCTGGAGGCCCGCACCCGCGTGAAAATTCGCAAGAAGATTAGCGCGGGTGTTTTTTTGCCTTTCAAAGAAGGCCTGTGGGTGGCTGTCCCCCGCTGGCGGGGGTGCCTGGAAGGCGGGGGTGGAGAATCGCCAGTCTATCCACTGTTCGCTCAATCTCCTCTCGAACTAAATTGATAGCCGTTAGTACTTCTTCATCTTTAAATCTTAGCACTGTATAGCCCAATGAATGCAGATATTTTTCTTTTCTTTGATCTTTTATCTGTGTCTCTTCAATGAGATGTGTATAGCCATCGGTCTCTATTACTAAATTTAGCTCTAAACAAGCAAAATCAGCGATATAAGGACCTATCGAGCGTTGCCGCCGGAATGTATATCCATACACTTGTCCAGCCTTTAAAACATATTTCCATAAACATGCCTCCGATTTGGTCATACGCTTTCGTAGACGGTTAGCAAAGGGTTGTAGTTTCTTATTGTAGTCGTGGTTGGATTTCATGGC
>JAVBSQ010000107.1:0-6153 GCA_031556695.1 Bacteroidales bacterium
GAACAGTTCTTCAGTAATACCGAATCCTGCACCTGGAAATGTACGGTGGGCAACCTGAAACGCTGGAAAGAAGATGCATGTCTTTTAAAAAATATAGATAAAGAAAATACTTTAACCGCCAAAATTATAGCCAAATACGAAGATTACCTGCATATTGAATTTAGCTGGACAGGCGGACTTTCTTTTGCCCGTATTATGGAGGCCGGAGGAGCTATTCCCATACCTCCTTATTTGAAACGCGAAGCTACGGAGGAAGATAGTGAACGCTACCAAACAGTATATGCCCGCCACAAGGGCTCAGTAGCGGCCCCCACGGCTGGACTCCACTTCACCGATAATATACTTAATACCTTAAGAAATAGCGAAAAAACAAAATTAGCTGAAGTTACACTTCATGTTGGAGCAGGTACTTTCCGTCCGGTAAAAACAGAAGCTATTAGCGATCACATAATGCATAGTGAGCCTTTTTCTATCAGTCGACAAACACTCAGTTTGTTAGCTGAACACAAAGGTGCATTGATTGCCGTAGGAACTACTTCAGCTCGTACGTTGGAAAGCCTATATTATCTTGGATTACAATGCTTAAACGGACAAACACCGGAGCAGGTACAGCAATGGGAGCCCTATACTAATTACGAATTACCAATTACAAATTACGAATTAAATCAACAAACGCCCAACAAAGGCATTGTGTTATGTGCATTGATCAAATATTTAGATGATAATGGAATGGATACGCTGTATGCATCAACGCAGATATTGATAGCACCGCCTTATAAGTTTAAACTGATTACGGGACTGGTAACTAACTTCCACCAACCACAAAGCACACTCCTTCTGCTTATTGCCGCACTGATAGGTAACAACTGGCATCAGGTCTACGACTTTGCACTGGCCAACAACTACCGTTTCCTCAGCTACGGCGACAGCAGCCTCCTGATTCCGTAAATGGTGACGGGTAACGGGTTACAAGGTACAAGGTACGAGGTAAAAAGGTACAAGGTTACGATTTACATTTTCAACTCTTAGTCTCTTAGTCATATATCTTTAAGTCTTGTGTCTTTCAATTATCAATTTTCAACTCTTAATCCGCGTCCTGCCAGGCGGGAAAATGGGTGCGAAAATCGTTTAGAGCATTGATGTCCAAATCAACCACCAACACTTCCTCCTTATGATCAGCCGCTTTTTTAAGCACGTTTCCCTTAAAGTCTATCACTTGCGATTCTCCGGAGAAACATTTTTCGCCCGTTAAGGCAGGATCGGTACTGGTGCGGTTCAATCCCACCACATAGCTTTGATTCTCTATAGCCCTCGCAGCCAACAGTGTATTCCACGGTAGCATGCGTGCACTAGGCCAGCTCGCCACATAAATCAGCAAATCATATACCGGACCCTTATCTCTTTCATCTCTTTTATCCGTCTTTGTGTTCCTGCTCCACACCGGGAAGCGCAAATCATAGCACACCAGCGGGCATATCCGCCAGCCCTCGTATTCCACTATAAGTCGCTCAACACCTGCTGTATAATACTCATGCTCCTTGCCATAACGGAAAAGATGGCGCTTATCATAGGTCTTGTAAGAACCATCGGGATAAACAAAGAATAATCTATTAAAGTATTGATCTAGGTAAGAATAGCTAATACTCGCAATTACAGCAATTTTATAAGATTTAGCCGTAGCAATTATCCAGGCTAAGCTTTCCCCATGCTCGTCTTCCGCCACACGTTCGGGACGCATAGAGAAGCCGGTATTGAACATTTCAGGCAAGATTACTAAACGCACCCCCTCCGGCAATCCGGCAATCAATTCACCGGCCCGTTTTAGATTGGCAGCTTTGTCCTCCCACACCACATCTGTTTGCAAAAGCGCTATTTTCATATTGGATACAATTTGTTCCCACAGATCTCACAGATAACGCAGATTAAATACATTACGACCAAAAATTAGTATGTGAATACCGACTTTAGATTGTTGTATGCCTTTATCTGTGTCATCTGTGAGATCCTGTGGGAAAATTTGTTACTTCTCTATCCGGATACGGGCATCCACCGCCACCACCTTGTCCTTTGTGCCCAAAAGCGGGTTCAGGTCAAGCTCTGCAATTTCCGGAGCAGCCTCGCACAGTAAGGATAATCTTACTATTATTTCTGCAAAAGCAGCCTCATTTACAGGATCTTGTCCGCGTACACCCTCTATAATTTTATAGCTGCGTAAGCTGCGTATCATATCATATGCTTCAGGTAAGGCTATAGGAGCCAGTCCCGCAGCCACATCCTTCAATACTTCGATGAAAATACCACCTAATCCGCACATTACCAAGTGTCCAAACTTAGGTTCACGGTTAGCGCCCACAAATAATTGGGTACCGCTAAGCATGGGTTGCAGCATGATGGCTGTAGTGTCTTTTATTTGAATCATTCGTTCAAATTCCTTCCGTACCGTATTGTCTTCCTTCACGTTAAGCACTACTCCTCCTACGTCGGATTTGTGTACGGGGCCCACCACTTTCATCACTACCGGATAACCCAGCTTCACCGCTGCTTTTACCGCTTCGTCTGCAGAAGTCACCACCGCTTCACCCGCACGGGCTATTCCGGCAGCATCTAATAAAGCCTGCACCTTCTCCGGCGACAAATATTCATTAGTTGACCCATCAACTATTCCGCGTATCTTCTTTTTATCTATTTCTATCCTTTCACCTTTCACCTTTTCACCCTGTACCTTTCCACCCTGCATTTGCATCGCCGTAGTCAACGCCCGTCCAAACAACACCTCGTCTTGATAAGCCACCTTAGCATTCTTTACAAATTCAGGCAACTCTGCAGGTACGTCAGCTACTGAGGGCAGAATGGCATAGATAGGTTTACTACAAGTCTTTAATTTATCTAACAATAAAGCATATACGTCATCAAGCGCCACTAATCCCGGATCACCGAAAATAACAGCTATAGCGTCTATGTGTTTAAAGTCTTTCTCGCAGGCGTCAATAATCAAGCCAAGCTGCTCAGCCGTACCGGTAGCTAAAAAGTCTATAGGGTTAGCTACTGATGATCCATGAAACAGTTTGCTTAACAGCTCTTTAGCCTTCTCTCCTTGAATGGGCGGTACTTGCAGTCCGCCGTTAGACAGGGCGTCGGTCAGCATCACGGCAGGACCACCCGCATGGGTTACCACTGCTATATTTTTACCTGTAGGAAGAGGTTGCAATAGCACTGAAGCCATGAGTGCCAGCTCCGTACGTCCGGAACAGCGAATAATCCCCGCCTTCTTAAATAAGGCCGAAACAGCTACATCGGGACTAGCCAAAGCGCCTGTATGCGAGGAGGCTGCACGGCTACCGGCTTCACTGGAGCCTGATTTCACAGCCGTTATGCGTGCACCTTTGCTGATCAAAGACTGAGCATGCTTCAGCAGCTTGTCGGGCTTATTTACACTTTCTATATATAACATTTTAACCGGAGCGCTCTGCCCGTGCACATACGTCTCATCAAGATGCTCCAGCACGTCTTCTACCCCAATTTGGGCGCTGTTTCCTACAGAGTAAACACCGGCAAAAGGCAATCCGAAACGCATCGCCGCCTGCATCAAAAACACTGCGGTGGCACCGGATCCGGTAATAAAATCAACCCCGGCATCAGACAAAGGAGGAATAGTTCCCGTAAACACACCGGCATAGTGGGTATTCATCACGCCAATGCAATTAGGGCCAATAAGGCTACCGCCTGTTTCCTCTACTATTTTTACAATCTTCTCTTCCATCTCCGCGCCGGCAGCGCTCTCTTCATGAAAACCGGCCGAGAGAATAATGAAACCCTTCGTTTTCTTTTGGTGTGCCAACACATCTACTGCGCTCACACAGGCTGCTGCAGGAATAGCCAATATAGCCAAATCAACCTCCGGCAGCAATTCCACACCGGCATAAGATTTTACACCCTGTACCTCTTCGGCCTTGGGGTTAACCACATATAACTGTCCTTTATATCCGTTAGCTATAAGGTTTCTCAACACGCTGCCACCGGGCTTGCCGGTATCTGCAGAACCTCCCACTACTACGATACTTTTTGGTTGCAATAATTCTTTTGTAAGCATATATTTATTAAGGTTAAAAGTCTATTTTTCCCACTCTAGTCTATAGAAATAGCCTATTTCCGGCTCTATTAAATGATATTCGTAAGTTTTACAATCTCGATTAAATGAAACACTTTTTATTTCAGCGTATGCCTGTCCACCTATTTGATGGTTGATTTTCTTTCGTTTTAAGATGGCAGGTGTTTTAAACTCCGAAGTCTTATGTTTTAATATTACCCTAAAATGTAACATTTGTATAGGATAATCAACCCTAAACTCAACGTATGGCTGTGATTGTTTATTCGTGTCGTCCAATAAAGCCTGAATATGAATCATTGCAAATTCATTATAAAATATAGGCTTTTTCAACTCTAAGCGTATAGCATCATACTGTCCTTCCTCTCCCTTTATAATATGATCTTTTACAGATTGTAGTTTTGATGATATTACAGGAGGGATACTCCCTGTCCATTTAAACTTATGGTCATATCCGGTCATAACAAACTGTTTATTCTGTATATGCCTATATGTCTCAAAATTTATATGGGTACCGTCTTCTTCTGTTTCATACTTCACAAAATTAGAATTGATAACATAGGGACCCTTAGTCACTTGTAAATAATTATTAATCTTATGTAATACGTAAATACATGAGATTAATAAAAAACATAAAAAACCGACAGTGCTATAATCACTGCGATTTCATTATTCAAAAAAAAACATATAAATCCTGTAATAGTGGCGATGGAGCAAAACCCCGCTATCCACGGCTTAAACAAACTCCACATATGGTATGTATATATTTAGGCTTCAGTTCCCATAATATTTTTATTATTTCACGACAAATTTACTAATTTATTTTTAGACAACAAAATTTTATTCCTCTCTTCATCTAACTTTCTCTCATTACACAATATTTTTGTACCTTTGTTCATTAATTTTTGATGTTTTATGAGAAAAATATTGTTCTGCCTACCTTTATTCCTATTGTCTTGTACGCTCCTATCGGCTGAAGGCTACCGCATTGATTTTACCCTTGACGGAATAAAAGATAGTGTGGCTTATTTGGCCATTTATTCGGGCGATAACAAATACGTTGTTGACACCGCTAAAATAGACAGCAAAGGTCACGGCGTCTTCCAAAAGGCTAAACCTCTCGCCGGCGGCATGTACCTGATTGCCATGGGTGGTATGCAACTGTTTGACATCTTAATTTCTGATGACAACAGCCAACATTTTTCCATTTATACAAAGTCGCCCGACTACCATGCTAACCTCAAGTACACCGGATCACCGGAGAACACAGGTTTCCTTGACTTTCAGAAAAGCCTGATGACCCAGCAAAACCGGGTAGGCCGCCTCTCGGAACTGGCCAGGGCAGAAGGGCCGCAACAGCAAATAGCGAAAGATAGCCTGGAGCTTTTAGATAAAGAGGTGCAAAACTATATTAAAGAGAAAAGTGAAGAATACAAAGGCAAACTACTATCTACTATTCTAAAATCAGCCCTCCCCGCCATGGCGCCGGACCCTAATATTCCGGAAAATGCACCTAAGCACGATTCGTTAGTATGGGCTTACTATTACCAGTTTAATAAACTGCATTACTTTGATGCTATTGATTTCTCTGACAGTCGCCTTATCTACACCCCCATTCTCAAGCCACGGGTAGAAGAATATTTCAGCAAGCGGATAATTCAAAACCCGGACTCCCTCATTCCACAAGTTGATTTCGTACTGCATCTGGCAGAAGCTAACAAAGACGTATATAGCAGCGTGCTCAGCCAACTCTTCAACAAATATGTGGAAGCGGAAATTATGGGCATGGAGAAAGTCGCCATACACATAGGTGAAAAATACGTACTACAGGGCAAAGCCCCTTGGCTCGACAGTGTAGCCATGGTAAAAATTAAAGATTTTGTGGAACATAACCGCTACTCCCTCATCGGAATGCAGGCTAAGGATCTCAAGCTGCAAAGCCTGACAGGACAAATGGAGTCCATCTATTCCATCAACTCACCTTACCTCATTTTGGTATTCTATGAGCCCAACTGCGGACATTGTAAAAAAGAAGTACCTGAAATTTA
>JAVBSQ010000147.1:0-8340 GCA_031556695.1 Bacteroidales bacterium
TGGGTTACAACGTAAAAGTATTTTGCATCAGCGACTCACCCCGCCGCGCACACTCCATCGCCGCACAGGGAGGAGTAAACGCCGCTAAAAACTATCCTAACGACAACGACTCTATATATCGCTTGTTCTATGACACCATCAAAGGTGGTGACTACCGTGCACGTGAAGCTAACGTTTACCGTTTGGCCGAAGTGAGTAACCTCATCATCGACCAATGCGTGGCACAAGGTGTTCCCTTTGCCCGTGATTACGGCGGACTGCTTGACAACCGATCATTCGGCGGCTCACAAGTTAGCCGTACCTTCTACGCCCGCGGACAAACCGGACAACAATTGCTGCTCGGCGCTTACGCCACACTAAACCGCGCCATCTCTAAAGGACAGGTGAAATCATACCCACGCCATGAAATGCTCGACCTCGTAACTATTGACGGACAAGCTAAAGGTATCATTGCACGCAACCTCACCACCGGCGAGATAGAACGCCACGGTGCACACGCTGTAGTTATCGCTACCGGCGGCTACGGAAACGTATTCTTCCTCGCCACCACCGCTATTAACAGCAACGGCTCTGCCGCCTGGCAGTGCTACAAAAAAGGCGCTTTCTTCGGAAACCCCAGCTTCACACAAATACACCCTACCTGTATTCCCGTACACGGCGACCAACAATCAAAACTTACCTTGATGTCCGAGTCACTCCGTAACGACGGTCGTATTTGGGTTCCCAAGAAAATGGAAGACGTAGAAAAACTACGCAAACGTCAAATCAACGCCTCACAAATAGCTGAAGACGACCGCGACTACTACCTCGAACGCCGCTACCCGGCCTTTGGTAACCTCGTTCCCCGCGACGTGGCTTCACGTGCCGCCAAAGAACGCTGCGACGCCGGTTTCGGTGTAAACGAAACAGGACTGGCCGTGTTCCTCGACTTCTCTCCAGCCCTACAACGCCTCGGCCGCCATACCATTGAAGAACGCTACGGCAACCTTTTCCAAATGTATGAAAAGATCGTGGACGTGAACCCCTATGAAGAACCCATGATGATTTACCCCGCTATCCACTACACAATGGGTGGACTCTGGGTAGACTATAACCTCCAAACCACCGTTCCCGGCCTCTACGCCATTGGTGAAGCTAACTTCAGCGACCACGGTGGAAACCGGCTCGGAGCCTCCGCTTTGATGCAAGGTTTGGCCGACGGTTATTTCATCTTGCCTTACACCATTGGCGACTATTTGGCCGGAAAAATCCAAGAGAAAAAAGTGGACACCAACCACCCCGCCTTTGCCGAAGCTGAAAAGAACATTACTGATAAAGTAGCTAAACTCTTTGCCGTAAACGGTAAAGAACCTGTTGACTACTTCCACCGTAAACTCGGTAAAGTAATGTGGGACAAAGTAGGCATGGCCCGTAATGAAAAAGGACTCAAAGAAGCTATCGAAGAAATTCGCGCTATCCGTGCTGAGTTTTGGAAAAACGTATACGTACCCGGCGAGAACAACGAGTTTAACCAGGAATTGGAAAAAGCTATTCGTGTGGCCGACTTCCTTGAAATGGGTGAACTCATGGCTATGGACGCCTTGAACCGTAAAGAATCATGCGGCGGACACTTCCGTGAAGAAATGCAAACCGAAGACGGCGAAACCAAACGCGACGACCAAAACTTCTTCTACGTATCATGCTGGGAAAATACAGGCGAAAATGCCCACCAAATGCACAAAGAAGACCTCCAATACGAATTTGTTAAACTGGCAACCCGCAACTACAAAGACTAAGACCATGAACTTCACACTTAAAATATGGCGACAAGCCAACGCTAAAGCAAAAGGAAAGTTTGAAACCTACAAAGTAGAAAACATCTCCGCCGATACCTCATTCCTCGAAATGATGGATATCCTTAACGACCAACTCGTGCGCGAAGGACAAAACCCCGTAGCCGTTGAAAAAGGCTGCAAGGGTAGTGGCCCCGCCGCCTTTGACCACGACTGTCGCGAAGGTATTTGCGGCATGTGCTCACTCTACATCAACGGCCGTGCACATGGCCCCGACGATGATATTACCACCTGCCAGCTCCACATGCGCAAATTCAAAGATGGAGAAACCATCACCATTGAACCCTGGCGCAGTCGCGGATTTCCCGTAATCAAAGACCTCGTGGTTGACCGCGGCGCCTTTGATAAGCTCCTGCAAGCAGGCGGCTTCATCTCCGTAAATACCGGTGGTGTACCTGACGGTAACGCTATTCCCATTGCCAAAGAAAAAGCTGATGAAAGTATGGACGCTGCCTCCTGCGTAGGTTGTGGCGCCTGCGTGGCAACCTGTAAAAACGGTTCTGCCATGCTCTTCGTTTCTGCCCGTGTAAGCTCTTTAGTCCTGCTTCCCCAAGGTAAAATTGAAGCCTCACGCCGCGCTAAATCAATGATAGCTAAAATGGACGAACTCGGCTTCGGCGCTTGTACCAACACCCAAGCCTGCGAAATGGAATGCCCCAAAGACATCTCCATTGCCCACATCGCCCGCTTTAACCGCGAATACCTCTTGGCTAAGCTCAAAGACTAGACACAAGACTATCAGACACAAGAAAAGAGACAAACGAGAAAACGCTTGTCTTTTTTTTATTTACGTGATTAACAAATAAATATAAGAATAAAATATTATTTGTATTATAATATTATTTATAGTATATTTGTATTTCTTATATCAAAATACAATGAAAGCACATACGATACGAAAATCTATTGATTTAGATCCTGACACATTACAATTATTAAGTTTTGATGCTGTAGCTGTAGGCTTATCACCTAAGCGGTATATAGAAAAACTACTGCATGATATTGCTGAAGCACACGAAGACAGAATGTTGGTAAAGTTAGCGAAAGAAGCTGATCATGAATTGCTATCTCCGGAAGAACAAGAAGAATTTTTAAATTACTTAAGATCAATTAAAATAGAGGAGAATAAATAAACACCACCACTCATGAAAATAACATTTACCAAGCAATTTCGTAAAGAAACGAAACTATTGCCTCTTGTAATTCAACAACGAATAATTACGATAATTGATACTGTAGAGAAAGTAGAAAATTTATCTCAGGTAAACGACTGTAAAAAATTAATTGGTATAAAAGATACTTACAGAATCAGAACCGGAGATTACAGGCTCATAATTGTATTAATAGTTAATGCGGACAATACAGTTGAATTTAACCGAGTGCAGCACCGCAGTAAAGTATATAAAAAACATTTTTTATAAAAATCATGTCCTCAAAAATCATCCTCATAACCGGTGCCTCATCAGGACTTGGAAAAGCCTGCGCCGAGTACCTCGCCTCCAAAGGCTGCACCGTTTACGGCACCTCCCGTAATGCCTCCTCATTAACCATTAACCATTTACCATTCACCATTATTGGTATGGACGTCACCCAACCCTCCTCCGTTGAGGCAGCAGTGCAAACCATCATCAATACCCACGGCCATATCGACGTGGTAATCAACAACGCCGGCATGGGAATAGGAGGGGCCCTTGAACTCGCCACCCCCGAAGAAATTCAACTACAAATGCAAACCAATTTCATGGGTACTGTAAATGTTTGTAATGCCGTTATACCCTACATGCGCAATAATAAAAGCGGAAAAATTATTAATTTAAGCTCTATAGGTGGCGTAATGGGTATTCCCTTCCAAGGCTTCTATTCCGCTTCAAAATTTGCCATTGAAGGTTATAGTGAAGCCCTTAGCCTGGAACTACATCCTTTTAACATTAAAATAGTACTTATTGAGCCGGGCGACTTTTCTACAGGATTTACCGCCAACCGGAAAATATCCGAAGCAACGCAAAATAGTAAGCATTATAAAGATGCCTTTAATAAATGTATGACCATCATTGAAAAAGAAGAAAATGGAGGACAAAAACCTATTAAGTTAGCCAAAGTGATGTATAAAATCATTCAAAGTAAACACCCTAAATTCCGTTATAAAGTAGGTAACTTTCTACAAACAAACTTTGCCCGCAGTAAAGCACTTATTCCCGGCCGCACCTACCAAGCCCTCCTCCGCTTCTATTATCATTTATAAATAATACTGACTACTGTAAACTGCTTACTTCCCTTTTACCTGCCTCCTACTTATTTTTACTTGTCTTTAACTTGTTCATTTCCCTGTTCACAATTGTTCATCATTTTTAAAAACTTTTTTTGCATATATAAGAACCATATACCCTATAAATTATTTTCAAAAAACAATAAAAGTAATTAACAAATTTCAACCTTTTTTATTTCTAATTATACACAATCTAACATCTGTTCATAAACCCGTTTTTATTAACAAAAATACGCTAAACATATAATAAAATCAATATTTATAACTCTTCATAAATTTACTTATTAACCTTACTAACCTACTATAATAATCATCTTATTTATATATTTATTTCTTTTATATTAATTATAAGAACCTCCCGCCATGTTAAAAACTGAATTAGTCGAAAAAATTAAACAGCTTAAAAAAGAAAAAAATGCTGTTCTATTAGCACACTACTACCAGCGTGATGAAGTGCAGGATATTGCCGATTTTTTAGGCGACAGTCTTCAACTCTCACAAGTAGCCGCACAAACAAAAGCGGATATTATTGTCTTTGCCGGTGTTCATTTCATGGCTGAAACTGCTAAAATATTATCGCCTGATAAAAAAGTACTTATCCCCGATTTAAATGCCGGATGTTCATTAGCCGAATCATGTAAAGCTAATGATTTACAAATGTTTATTAATCAACATCTCGGACATACTGTTATTTCATACGTTAATACCAGTGCCGAAGTTAAAGCGTTGACAGACATTTGTGTTACTTCCAGCAATGCACTTAAAATTATTAACAGCCTGCCTGAAAATGAAAAAATAATTTTCGGTCCGGACAGGAATTTAGGTAATTACATAAAGAGCATTACCGGCCGTGAAAATATGTTGATATGGGATGGCGCCTGCCATGTACATGAAAAATTTTCCGCCGAAAAAATTATAGCTTTGAAAAAAGAATATCCGCAGGCAAAAGTATTGGCACACCCTGAATGTAAACAAACTGTGCTTATGTTAGCCGATTATATAGGATCAACAGCTGCTTTATTAGCCTTTTCCGTTACTGATGATGCACAAACTTATATTGTGACCACAGAACCTGGAATAATTCATGAAATGCGCAAAAAAACGCCAAATAAGCAATTTATTCCCGTACCTTCGTCCAACGCTTTGGATAGCGAAGTAGACGATTCCTGTGGCGCCTGCAGTAATTGTGAATATATGAAGTTAATAACTCTTGAAAAAATATACAATTCACTTCAAAATGAACAGTTTGAAGTGAATGTTGAAGAAAATATTAGCAAAAAAGCAGAAAAGAGTATTTTGCGAATGTTGGAATTATCTAAATAAAAATCGTAATTAGATGAAAGATTTTGATCCACATATAGAAAAAGAACAAACAGATGGCGATTTTGAAACACAAATTCGTCCCCGGGAATTTGAAGACTTTTCCGGGCAGGAAAAAATTATAGACAACCTCAAAGTCTTTGTTAAAGCAGCCTTACTCCGAGGAGAATCACTTGATCATGTATTGTTACATGGCCCTCCCGGCCTCGGAAAAACAACCCTCGCACACATCATTGCCAATGAACTGGGGGTAGGCATGAAAATCACTTCCGGCCCCGTACTTGACAAACCCGGCGACCTGGCAGGCTTATTAACTAATCTCGATAAGGGAGACGTACTCTTTATTGACGAAATTCACCGCCTATCACCCATAGTGGAAGAATATCTTTATTCTGCCATGGAGGACTACAGCATAGATATTCTATTGGATAAAGGTCCCAGCGCCCGCTCCGTACAAATTACCCTTAACCCCTTCACTCTTGTGGGGGCTACTACCCGCAGTGGTTTACTTACCTCGCCTTTACGCGCCCGTTTCGGCATACAGTGCCACCTCGAATATTACGATGGAAAAACCCTCTTCCGCATATTGCAACGCAGTGCTTCCATTCTTGATGTGGAGATTGAAGACAATGCTGCCCATGAAATAGCACTTCGCAGTCGCGGTACACCCCGTATTGCCAACGCTCTCTTGCGCCGTGTGCGTGACTTTGCACAGGTAAAAGGCACCGGCATTATTGACCTTGAGATCACCCGCTACGCCCTGGAGGCTTTGAATATAGACAAGCATGGGCTTGATCAGATGGACAATAAAATTTTGAGCACCATTATTCACAAATTCAAAGGAGGCCCTGTAGGCCTTACCACCATTGCCACTGCTGTAAGTGAAGATGCCGGCACCGTTGAGGAGGTATATGAACCCTTCCTCATCAAAGAAGGGTTCTTGCAACGCACGCCCCGTGGCCGCGAGGTTACAGAATTAGCATATAAACATTTAGGAATTATTCCCAACAGGGTAGGGGAGCCGGGCTTGTTTTAAAAAAAACACCGCAAAATAACCATGAAAAATATAGAGGGATTCCGTTTACTCTATAACATCTAAACTAAAATACCTTTGCGGTGTCACATAAGTAACACTCGAAAAGGTATTTAGTTGGAAAACTCCTAATATTATTCAGTTATCACTTCAACATCTTCTTCTTCTTCTGTTCCTACAGTTGAGAATTTATATCCCATAACAATGGCTACACCGTAAAACAACAAATCTATTTTATCGAAAGAATACGACATTAAATCCTGTATTATTTCCCAATCAAGAGAGAATAACACTTCAGCATATCCGAGAGAATACTCTTGAGCAAGAAAAGCAACCTGCGCAAGTAAGTTTCCAAATAAACAGCCGAAAAGAGCAAGTCCGCCTCCTAAAAGACCAAACTTTAGGCTTCCTCCTTTTCCTGTAAATCGGATAGCAAATCCAACCAAAGCTCCCACGCCTATAGCCATATAACTAATTTGGTATTCTGTAATAACGGTGATACCGGCCCATACTAAGGAAGAAAAAAGACAGGTAATTACCCCGACCATTACTGCTAAGAAGAAATTTTCGCTATTTCTTTGTGATGTTGAACCGTTTTTGTCAGAATTAAAATTGATAGAGTTGCTCATAAAATATAGAAGTTTTAAAAAACTATGTTTATAATTAAATAATTACATAATAAATTTGTTTTGATGAAACACATGTATTTTTTAATGATTATTGTATCCGGTGCCCGGTCATAATCAGTTTTTTGTATTACATTAAAATATTTACAATAATACACCAGATACCTACGATAATCCCGAAGATACCCAATTTACCCTGCATAGTGGCCATTTTAGCGCGTAGTTGTTCGCCTTTGGCTTTTGCCGCTTCGTTCTTTGACAACAAGTAGGTGCTGATGAGGCTATAACCCAGCATAAAACCTAATACCATTTCTACTACAGATGAAGCCAGGTAGGTTGCCCACCAGATTGCCGACCACATACCATGTCCCAACCAACCAATGTTCAACACACAGCTAATGACGCCCCATACACCCCAAATGCAAAACACAAAGCCTATCCAACCTTGGTAAGGTGCAATTTTGTCTAACAATTCCTGTGCATTCGGTTTTTTAGCCAAAATGAGGCTTGGAACAGCAATAAGACTCAACACAATAAGAATAACTCCGTAAATCATAATAAAAATTTTAAGGTTTATAAATAAAAAAATTGGTTTTAAAATTGAATATCATCAGCCACATTTCCAACTTGGGAATGTGGGCTAATTATGGGGTGCAAAGGTACTAATTAGCTAGTGAGCATGAATATCCCGACAGTGATATAAATCAACAAATATGTTATAAATATGACGCCTGCAGGATGCATAACTATATTAATTAATTTCTTTCTTATTATTATTGATTTTGCACATAATAGGTTAATCGCAGGTATTCTTCCGGCAGGTTAATGTTTTGAAGCAGGTCTGCATCTACTTCTATACCAACGAATATTCTATTTTTCTTATTGCTATTTTTTTTATTGAAGTAAACATTTTCAATAAAGTTATAGTTTAGCACCTTTGAAATCCTTATAAGTAATTCTATATCAACGCTTTTTTGATTAAAAAGCAGATAAAGAGTCGACCGGTGAATATTGATTTGACGGGCAAAAGAGGCTTTTGTTAATGTTTTATCACATTGCCGCCGCTCTTCAAATTTTTCTTGTATTAAATGTCCAATATGAATTTTTTTCATTGTATTGAAACAGTAGTGTCCCATTAAAATTGGGACGTTTTTAAAAATTAAACAAATTAGGTTCAAGTCGTTCTTTGTCATTTTGAAATTTAGTTTTGTCAAAGAGATCTCGAAGATGAGCTTTATCGGTCAAAGACATGCTTAGTATTTG
>JAVBSQ010000041.1:0-7130 GCA_031556695.1 Bacteroidales bacterium
GGAAAAAGAGGGAATGGAGAGCAGTATGTATAATAATACTGTTAAATAACAAAATAGACTCCTCTTCAGCGAATTAACTAAAATGCACATAGGTGTTAGGTTTAACCTAACAAAGATATAATAAATTGTTTAATAAGCAAATCCTCTTAATCCACTATTTTTTTATGGTCTTTAGAAGTAATACATGGACAGTGACAGCCACTCCTATCAGCAAAAGTAAGATCCTAAGCCAAGAGGCGGTAGCTATAAAAATAATGCTAAAAAGCAGGCTGCACCAAAGGAAGATCAAAGAGGTGATTTTGATGGAAGGGCGTACTCCTTTATATACTCTATATTCCTGTAAAGGTGGTCCGAGATATTTATTTTCCAATAACCTGCGCATGAGTTGCGGAGCGCTCCGTGAAAAGCAATAAACAGCCAGCAGCAAGAATGGTATGGTAGGCAAGAGGGGTAAAAATATCCCCACAAAACCCAGTATAACCGCGCTATACCCTCCTATCAGCCATAAAAAACGAGTTGTATTCATCATTACATACTACGAGGTTCAGGTGCCACATCTAATCCCACCGTAAGTCCCTGAAGGAGCTTATAATATCCGGAAATACCAATCATGGCCGCATTGTCGGTGGTAAAGCGAAATTCGGGAATATATACCTTCCAGCCCCGTTTCTCAGCCTCTGCCTGCATACGATTCCTAAGACCGGAGTTGGCAGATACCCCTCCTGCAATAGCTACCTCGCGAATACCGGTTTGTTCAACGGCTTTAATCAAATTATCAAACAAAAGGTCAATAATGGTGAACTGCAAAGATGCACACAGATCGGCCTTATTTTCTTCAATAAAATTGGGATTAAGCACTATTTGGTCCCGCAAAAAATAAAGGAAAGAGGTTTTCAGTCCGCTGAAACTATAGTCCAGTCCTCCTACCCTCGGTTTAGCAAAGCGAAAGGCCTTAGGGTAGCCTTGGGTAGCCAGCTTATCAATTACAGGCCCTCCCGGGTAGGGAAGTCCCATTACTTTAGCACATTTATCAAAGGCTTCTCCGGCCGCATCATCAGTGGTGTTGCCTATAATTTCGAAGTCAAGATAAGAGTGCACGATAATAATTTGTGTATGTCCGCCCGACACTAAAAGGCAGAGAAAAGGGAAGGAAGGGTGCGGCAATTGTTTCTCCGGCACATCAATAAAATGAGAAAGAATATGCCCCTGCAGGTGATTGACCTCTACCAAGGGTTTATTAAGGGATAACGCTAATCCTTTTGCAAAAGAGGTACCCACCAACAAAGAGCCCAAAAGGCCCGGCCCACGAGTAAAGGCAATGGCATCAATATCGGTAGTGCTTATACCAGCCTGCTCCAAGGCTCTGTTAACAACAGGAATAATATTTTGTTGATGCGCCCGTGAGGCCAGTTCGGGAATCACGCCTCCATAAACCCTGTGTACTTCCTGATTCGCAAGTATATTTGACAGAAGGCAACTATCACGAAGAACGGCGGCCGAGGTGTCGTCACAAGAAGATTCTATAGCTAATATCGTTATTGCTTTGTTTTGCATTTTTTTCAATAAACACCACAAAAATACAAAAAAAAGCTAACTTTGTGAGTTAAACTGAAATTAAATGCCAAGAGTACTCAAGTGGTTAAAAAAGTTGGCTATAATCTGCGGTGTCCTGCTGGTTGTGGTTCCGCTGAGTTTGTACTTCATTGTACAACTACCGGCGGTGCAAACTTTTTTGGTACACACTGTTACTCGCTCCCTACAAGAGCAACTACCCAAGTCCACCATTTCCGTGGGGGGAATACATTACTCGCTCTTCAAAAAATTGGTTGTTTCAGATATTTACGCCAGTGATGTACAGGGAGATACTCTCGTCTATGTAAAAACAGCCGCTGTAAACTTCTCCTACTACAAACCTTCAAGTAGAACGCTAGTCTTTAGCGCTATAAGGTTATATAACGGCGTTTTCAATCTTTATGATGGGGAGAAAACAAATAATATCAATGAGGTGCTCGATGAATTGCCTCAAAGCACAGATACCGATACGCTGGACAAGGGGCCGGGATTAAAATTTCAGATAAAGAATATTGCCCTGGAGAACTTCAGGTTTACTTATCAAAACCGCCGGAACCCGACCATAGACCGTGAACCCGGAGTGATTGACTTCAAAGATTTGGGCTTAAGTGATATCGATATTGACATCCGGAATTTTAAAATCAAGCAGGACACTATCTTTTTTGACATCAAGCATATCGGCCTGTTTGAAAAAAGTGGTTACCGTATACATAACTTATCTGCGCAAACAGCCTATATAAGCGCCCATCGTATCATGCTGAGAGATGTGGTGATTGCTGATAATTATTCCTATCTCAGTCTGAAACACTATAGTATGAGCTTTAAGAGCCGCTATGATTTTGAGGATTATCCTGAGAAAATCATTATGAGCGCAGAGTTTAATGATGCCATATTTTCATTGAGCACCATTAAACATTTTGCCCCGGGCTTTGACGTTGACAACATCAAACTACATTTAAACGGAAGAGCGGGCGGAACTGTAAACAAACTATCCGGTTCTTCATTATCTATTGCATTAGACAGCGGGAAGACCACCTTGCTAACATCATTCAAAATGAATGGATTGCCGGAGATTGACCAAACGTCTTTGAGCCTTAGGATAGAGGAATTAAAAAGTAATTCTACGGATTTGTCGCATATTTTACGGAATTTAATTAAGGAAGATTATACTCCTTCCACAGCTCGGCTAATAGGTCGGCTGGGTGAGATTCACTTCAAAGGCAGCTTTGACGGTTTGTATAATGATTTTGTGGCGCACGGAGACCTCAACACCTCAATTGGAGAGGCCAACGTAGATATGCTGTTTCATAAAACAGATGCAAAAAGTTTTACGGGAGACGGTCATGCTGTGGTGCGCAATTTTAATCTAGGATATTTCATTGATCTAAAACCCTTGGGATTACTTAGCGCTGAAGCCGATGCACAGTTGACCTTTCTTACAGCGAGCAATGAGTCCTTCAAGTTCAAAGTAACAGGTGATGTGTCCAAATTAGAATTCAATAATTACGCCTATTCAAATATGGAAATAGACGGTTTGCTGAGTGATCGTAGTTTTGAAGGTGCTGTAAAATCAGATGACCCGAATTTAAAGATGGATTTCTCCGGCAAATTGTCTTTCAGCCAGGGTAGCGACAGTACTTATGTTTTAAGTCATAAATATAGGGCGAATATATATCATGCCGATTTATGTGCACTACATTTTAATACCCGTGATTCCATTTCGGAATTAAAATCAGAGATTGCAGCTAACTACGAGTACAGTAAATCAATTGATGGCGGTGCGGGAAGGTTTGAAGTATCTAACACCTTTTACCGCGACCCATCGGGTATTTATAACATTGGGAATATAATACTGTCGTTTGCACGTGAAGAGAATAACTATTCGTCACAATTACGCTCGGGTTTTGCTGATGCTAACTACAGCGGGCCGCTTCCTGTAACAGGCTTCTTTGAAGATCTTTTACATGAAATCTATTTAAAACGACTGCCGCTACTAGGTGATTCAAGTCAACATAGCGTAAACCGTTTGGCTAAATATAAATTTGACGTTCATTTTAAACGCGTAAACGGATTAAGCAATCTTATCACTCCCGGCTTGATGATTGGCGACCAAACGAGGTTGGCTATTAACTTGGATCCTTTCGGGAATATGGATTTTCATTTGGACAGTCCCGTATTGGCATTGAATGATGACTATCTGCAACAAATTAAGATTTCCGCATCGGGTAATAAAGACAGCCTGGCACTACAGTTAAACATAAATAAGAGTAAATTCTTAGGTTTTGGTATTGATAATATATTTTCTACCATTGGTGTGTCGGATAATAACATTGAAACCAAACTGAGCTATAATAACAACAGCAAGCCTAGCAATAAGGGCCTGCTGCATATTAATACGTCTTTTGCAGCTAATAAATCGCCTCTTTCTCCCATTATAAATTTTGATATTCACCAGTCAAGCATCACGGTAAACGACACCGTGTGGACAATAGCGCCGGCAGCATTATCCATCAATGAGCGCCGGTTATACTTCAAAAACGTATCTTTATTTAATCAACGGCAACAAATTGCCATACAAGGAGCCATATCACCGGCCAAGACCGATACATTTGCCATTCGCCTAAATAACTTTGAAGTATCTAATTTTAACACTTTCAGCCAAACACAAGGCTATACACTGCAGGGCGTAGTGTCCGGCAATGCCCAGCTCACCGGCTTATATGACACCTTAATGTTTTATGCCGACTTCAAGGGTGAAAAAATTATTGTTAACGGGCGCCCCTTAGACCATATAGATCTTAATAGCCGTTGGGACAAAGAGTCTAACCAGTTTCGCTTGTTGTTGAATATAGGCGAAAAAGGAGCACAAAAAGTCAGGGTAGCGGGAATATATTCTCCGCGCAGGGATAGTTTGTATGCCAATGCTGCTTTTGACCATTTTCCCCTGGCGAATGTGGAGCCTTTATTAAGTGGGGTTTTATCCGACATTAATGGCTACCTGTCCGGAAAAATAGAGATCAAAGGTTCATTAAAAGCGCCTCAACTATATGGGAACAATGTAATACTAGACAGCTTAGGCTTGACGGTTGACTATTTAAAAACGCACTACACCTTAACAGCTCCCGTGGATATTAGACCTAACCTCATTCATATTAATCAAGCAACCATTTATGATGGTGTTGGCGGCAAAGGCACCTTGAGCGGCACCTTGAAGCACCGAGCGTTTAAAGATCTGAAATTTGATGTAAATGTTGTTTCTAATGATTTGTTGTGTATGAACACCACCATCAAGGATAACGATTTATTCTATGGGAAAGCCTACGCTACAGGAAGGGTACAAATTACCGGCGACGAGTCAAATATCCACTTTGATATTACAGCACACACCAACCCAAGAACTATTTGTTACATTCCACTGTCAAGCAGTTCACAAGCCAAGGAAAGCGGTATACTGACGTTTAAAGCACCGGTTAATGAAGAGGAAAGTTCATGGAAGCCTTCGTCCAAGCCGAAGGTTAAGGCAGGACAGCGCATGACGGTAGACATTAATTTGACAGCCACCCCGGAAGCCGAGGTCCAAATTATATTTGATGAGAAAGCCGGAGATATTGTACGGGGACATGGCAAGGGTAATATGCGCTTGAGTCTTGACCCGTCCATTGATAAGTTTGACCTTTACGGCGACTATGCCATTGAGCAAGGCGATTATTTCTTCACCTTACAAGATATTATTAGTAAGAAGTTTGTGATTGAGCAAGGTAGTCACATTTCTTTTAACGGTGATATCCATAAAACTACTTTAGATATCACGGCTCTGTACAAAACGAAAACGGCATTGAATACATTGATAGCCGATACTTCATCTACAGGCAACGTACGAAGAGTCGTTGATTGCCGCATACACATAACGGGTAATTTATTTAACCCTGCGTTGGGCTATAAGGTAGATGTGCAAAACCTTGATCCCAGTACCAGAGCACAGGTGGAGGCAGCATTGAATACGGAAGAAAAAATGTCTCGACAGTTTTTATCCTTGCTGGCCTTGAATAGTTTCATGCCGGAAGAACAGTCAGGTATCAGCAGTATCAACCTTAGCGCCAGCGCCTCGGAAATGTTATCGAATCAGTTAAGCAATATGCTTACACAACTGAACATTCCTTTTGACGTAGGTTTTGTGTATAATACATCGCCCACAACAGGGCAAAACGATTTTGACGTAGCCGTTTCCACACAATTGTTTGACAACCGGTTATCTATTAACACCGCTTTTGGTAATGCCAAAAATTACAATACTAATTTCACAGGTGATGTGGATATAGAGCTGAAATTAGACAAGCAGGGCCGGTATAGGGCTAAGGCATTTACGCACTCAGCCGACCAGTTTACCGACCAGCTGGACAACTCGCAACGAAGCGGCTTAGGCTTTATTTACCAGGAAGATTTTAACACCTTCAAGGAGTTGTTCAACCGTTGGTTTGGACGGAAGAAAAAGGATAAAAAAGATTAAAGGATAAAAGGAGTAAAAAGGGGGAGATGGGGAAAAGATTTTTCATGTTTTTGTTAGCTGTAGCAACTAATGTATACGATTTAACAAGTGCAGAGTGTGTTGTAGGCGCTGCACAATTTGAACAATATATTTTATTACTCGAAGGTAAGCGTGTGGGCATTACTGCAAATCATACTTCTATAGTAAATGGTGTACATATTGTAGATTTATTGTTACAAAGAGGGGTTAAAATAGCACGCATATATGCACCAGAACATGGCTTCCGTGGAACGGCAGATGCGGGTGCACATATTTCTTCAGAGAAAGATGCAGCCACCGGTATTGAGATTGTTTCATTGTATGGAAAAAATAAAAAACCAGCGGCGGAAAATCTGGCAGGCATTGATTATATGCTATTCGACATGCAAGATGTAGGCTTGCGCTTCTTCACTTATATATCAACCATGCACTATGTAATGGAGGCCTGCGCCGAGCAAGATGTTCCGGTGATTATCTTAGACCGACCCAATCCCAATGGTTTTTATGTTGATGGTCCACTATTGGAAAACAAGTTTCGTTCGTTTGTGGGTATGCACCCTATTCCGGTTGTGCACGGCATGACTTTAGGGGAATTAGCGCAAATGATTAATGGAGAAAAATGGTTGAAAAATGGGGTGCAATGTAAACTGTTTGTTGTGCCTTGTTTGAATTACACGCATGGTACACACTATGAATTACCGGTGAAACCTTCACCCAATCTCCCGAATATGCAATCGGTTTACCTGTATGCTTCATTGTGTTTTTTCGAAGGTACTACACTTAGCTTGGGGCGTGGCACAGAGTTTCCTTTTCAGGTATTCGGACACCCTGACTTCAAAGGTGTGTATAATTTTTCATTCACCCCAAAAGCTGTTGACGGTGCAAAGAATCCGCCCTTGAAAGAGCAATTGTGTTATGGCATCGACCTGCGTGAATACCCCGTAAACAAAATGTTTTCAGCAAAGCAAATTCATATTGAATGGTTGCTGGAAGCATACAAGAAATTTCCTAATAAGGATAAATTTTTCATTCC
>JAVBSQ010000167.1:0-12426 GCA_031556695.1 Bacteroidales bacterium
GACGTAAATTCAGCGCTGAATTCAAAGCCAAAGTTGCCTTGGAAGCCCTTCGGGAGCGGGACACAGTAGAAGCCATCTGCAAGAAGTATGATCTTCATCCGAACCAGGTGTTTCAATGGAAGAAAATCTTTCTGGAAAACGGCAAGAAAGTGTTTGAGGGTTCGGACTTACATGCAGAAAAAGAGCAAGAGCACTTGATCTCCGAACTTTATCGTCAGATTGGCGAGTTAAAAGTAGGCAATGAATGGCTTAAAAAAAAGCTTCAATGATCCCTGTTCAACTGCGTAGAGATATGGTAGATAGATCGGCCAATACCATTAGTTTGGTTCGACAATGTGAATTATTGTCCCTTCACCGCAGCGGGGTTTATTATACACCATCTTCGGAAAGCGATGAAAATTTGGCTGTTATGCGCTTTTTGGATGAGCAGTATATGGATACGCCTTTTTATGGGATAGAGCGTTTGCCGGTTATACTTGTGGCTAAAGGCTACCGTATCAATCGCAAGCGGTTGCGCCGGTTGATGCATTTGGTGGGTTGGCAAACGCTTTTCCCTGGGAAGCGTACCAGTATATCGGATAAACGAGCCTATAAGTATCCGTATTTATTGAAAGGCTTAAAAATAGAGCGTTGCAATCAGGTTTGGGCGGTGGATATTACGTATATTCCAATGAAACGGGGTTTTATGTACCTCTTTGCTATTATAGACTTGTATTCGCGTTATGTGGTGGGTTGGAGCCTGAGCAATACGATGAGTGCCCAGTGGTGCGTTGATTGCCTTGAGCAAGCCATTGCTCTTCATGGCAGGCCGGAGATCGTCAATTCGGATCAGGGTTGTCAGTTCACTTCGTCGGATTGGGTGAAGTGTCTTAAAACGCATGAAATCCGGATCAGCATGGATGGTAAAGGCCAGGCAATAGACAATATTTTCATTGAGCGTTTATGGCGGAGCGTGAAGTATGAGCACGTTTACCTGCATGCTTATGAGGATGGCAATGCTTTATGGAGCGGATTGGATGGCTACTTCCGGTTCTACAACCGGCAGCGGCCTCATCAGAGCCTGGGATATCAGCCGCCACATGAATGGTATGGAAAGAAAGCCGCCTGATGAAAATCGCACTGTTTTTGGCTAAATTCACTCCGGCTACGCCGTCGTTCATTCCGCCAAAAACAGTTATTTAAGAAAAAGATTTTGAACTAATAAAAATGATTTGTAAACTTGCACAGAGAAAACTAACCGTTCTACACCTTAAGAAGGCGTAAAAGTTGTCCTACGAATGGGGAGTATTAAAGTTCTTTTACAGGGGCAGGTTGAACGATAGTAAACAGTCTGTCAATGTCGACTCTCCGGAGAATAGTGCGGAAACACATCTTGGCTATATGGAGTTGTCCCTGCTTGATAAGTCTATAAATCGTCATTCTACTTACACCGGCCAGTTGACAAGCTTCGGCAATACTTAAGAACTCTTTAGCCTTGATAATCTCTATATGCTGATTGCGGATTTGTTGGGTTTCCAGGTTAGACAGGTTGACTTTTAGGTTACGTATACGCGCCTTCTCCGCTTTTCTGGAACATGGTTTGGAACAATACTTGGTAACGGTAGTGTCCGGGCGGTGAATTCCGTACCGCAAATCTCGCATATCCGTTGTAGCCTAAGTCCTGTACTCATAATATATTCAGATGTATCTGTGTGTATCTACATGTAGATACGTGTAACGAAGTGATGAAGACCTGAGGTGCAAAATCTCCTTCAAAACATGTTGAGGTGCAACAAAGGTACAAACCATTGCTTAAAACTGCAAAATATCGAAGAGTGATAAAGGTGGTTTGTTTATAGTAAAAGCTTTATAGTATAATGCTTTTGAGTGGTTATTTATTTTTTGTTGTTATTTTATTTTGTGCCGGTTATTTTCCGATACAAAACCTGCTGAAAATATTTCCCAGCACCTCATCTGTTGATACTTCGCCTAAAATGGAACCCAGGTGGAACAATACCTCGCGTAGGTCTTGTGCTACCAGATCGCCCGGGAGACCGGTGTTGATACCGATGTCAACCCTTTGCAGGGCTTCGACTGCGTGTGTCAGTGCTTCGTAGTGGCGCACATTAGTTAACACCGTTTCGTCCTTTGACACAGGGGAGAGATTGATGCTTGTCGTGAGGGTGGCGATGAGCTGGTCTATGCCCTGGCGGTGCTTGGCGGAAATAGTGATAAAGTTGAGAGTTGAGAGTTGAGAGTTGAGAATTGAAAATTCTTCTCGTAATTCGTAATTCGTAATTTGTAATTCATCCGTTTTATTTACCACCACAATCAATTGTTGCTCGTCTTTCAAATGCGATTGGATATCTGTAATGTTGGAAAAGGTCTCCGGACGAGTAGCATCAAGGACGAGCAGGACGATGGCAGCCTGGCGAATTTTGTCATAGGTGCGTTCAATGCCCATCTGCTCTATAACCTCATTGGTATGGCGTATACCTGCAGTGTCGATAAAACGGAATTGCACACCATTGAGTGTCATGGTATCTTCTATGGAATCACGGGTGGTGCCGTGAATGTCCGAAACAATGGCACGCTCTTCACCCAACAAGGCATTAAGGAGGGTGCTTTTTCCCACGTTGGTTTGTCCGACAATAGCAACAGGTACTCCATTCTTAATAACATTCCCTAAAGAAAATGATTGTACCAGCCGGTTGATATGTTGCTGTAGTTCTTGCAGCAGCTTATTGAGTTGTGAGCGGTCGGCAAATTCTACCTCTTCTTCGCTGAAGTCGAGTTCCAATTCCAATAAAGAAACAAAATTGAGTAGTTGCTCTCGTAATTGCTTCAATTCATTAGAGAAACCGCCGCGCATTTGTTGCATAGCCACACGGTGTGCAGCAGCACTCTCCGCAGTGATAATATCGGCTACGGCTTCAGCTTGTGCCAGATCCATCTTGCCGTTGAGGAAAGCCCGTTGCGTGAATTCACCTGCGGCAGCGGCCTGTGCTCCTTTGCGGATAAGCAGTTTTAATAGTTCTTGTTGAATGTATTGTGATCCGTGGCAGGCAATTTCCACTACATCTTCGCCGGTAAAAGAATTAGGGGTGCGAAAGATGCTTACTAACACTTCGTCCAGAATTTTTCCATTGTCCATAATGCGGCCGAAGCTGAGACTATGACTTTTTTGAGACGACAGGGCCTTACCTGCTTTGTTAGACACAAATACTTGTTCGCCAATAGCAATAGCTTGAGGCCCGGATATACGGATAACCGCTACTCCGGCAGTTCCCGCAGCCGTTGATACGGCGCATATAGTTGAGTTGCTTATCATAAAATACTAGAACAAAGATAAGATTTTTTCACTATCTTTACAAGATATTTCATTCAACCATTTGGAAAGGGTTATTCATCACGATCGGATAGGAGAGGTTACGTTGCGTAAGCTGCGGGCCTCGCGTAACATTAATATATTGGTGCGCCCGAAGGGTGTGCTGGTCACCATGCCTTTTTACGCTTCGTTTGAAGAAGCCTTAGTCTTTCTGGATACCCGTGTTGATTGGGTATTGCAATCATTAAATAAGCTGAAGGTTAAAGAGGAGAAGGCGCAGACAAAGTTTACGCCGGAAACGGATTTTGATACTTATTCCCGCAAGGTGCAATTGATTCCGGCCGACAGAACTAATGTGCGTGTGCAGATTAAGCCGGAGGTGGTGGAAATTTATTATCCGGCTACACGCAATGTTAATGATCCGGTGGTGCAGGAGGTTATCCGCAAGGCGGTGGAACATGCATGGCGTGTAGAATCACATGAGGTGCTGCCTGCCAGGATGAAAGCTTTGGCGGAGCAATTCGGCTTTGCCTATAAAAAACTGACTATTCGTAATTCACGTACCTGTTGGGGTAGCTGTGCGGTGGATAACAGTATCAACCTTAGTTTACACCTGATGCATTTGCCCGACCACTTGATTGATTATATTATTCTGCATGAGTTGTGCCATACGGTGCATAAAAATCATGGCCCCCGCTTTTGGACTCTGCTTGATGAGGTGACTAATAAAAAAGCGCGCGAATATGCTAAACAACTGAGAGCTCACAGTACCCGCATTTACTAATCCTAATCTCCTAGTCTCTTAATCTCTTAATCTCTAGTTGTAAGATACTACCTTACGTTCACCATTGATGAACATTACTACGAACGCATCTTTATACCCCAGTTTTCTCAAGTCATTTTTCAGCTTGGTTGCTTCTTTAACCGTCGCAAAACGGCCTACTGTAAAGCGGGTGAAAGCATCGGGGAAACTACCGTAATAAATTTTCAATTTGGGATAGGTTTCTGATATCTTGTTGAGGTAATTCCAGTCGGGATATTCCTTGCTGGCCATTACCTGTGCGCTATACTCAATACCAACACCTTCGCCGGTATCAAGGAAGACATTGTTGGCAATCACATTTTCTTCCTTAGCTTTTACCTCCGCCATCACTATACTGATACCGCTTTTTTGCAGTTTGATGTCATTGCCGGAAAGTGATTGTTTGATAGTAGGTATATATCCGTCGCGTATGCAGGAATAGGTATAAACCACCTCTTTGTCCAGTTGTATGCTAAACCCTCCATCGCTGTCGGTAGAGCAGATATGTTGCAGGTTATTAGTAGGGTCAACAAATGATATGGTAGCTCCTTGTATAGGCGCTCCTGTAGCTTGTGCTGTCACCGTACCTTTAAATACAACTTCACGCTCCTGTTTCAGTTTATTTTCATATAATTTGGGATTAGCAATAAGTCCAAAACTGGGTAGAGGGCTATTTAAGTTGAAAGCATAAATATCATCACTGCCCATTCCGCCCGGCCGATTGGAGGAGAGGTAGCCTGATTGTTGGTTAGGGTTGAAGATTAAGTGAAAGTCATCACCGCAACTATTGATAGGGTAGCGTAGGTTTTCTACTTGGTCCCATTGATCGCCATCGCCCTTAGCCCTGTAGATGTCCAAACCTCCGAGACCGGCATGCCCGTTTGACGAGAAGTACAGTACCCTGGAAGTGTCCATGGTGGGGAACATCTCATTGCCTTCGGTATTGATCATCGAACCACAGTTTTCGGGTGCAGACCATTCTCCATTTTCATCTAACCGACAATAATAAATATCGGTGCCGCCATATCCACCGGGCATATCTGACACAAAATATAAGGTGCTATTATCGGGAGATAAGCAAGGCTGTCCTACGGAATATTTTCTAGGGTTATTATACTTAAACGGTTTAATATTGGCAGGGCCATTAGCACCTACTTTAGCCGTAAGGATTTCAATTTTATTTTCCCAAATTTTTCCAAACTCCGTCAATCTTTTAAAAGAAATTTCGACGTTAGTTTGAGTATAATACATCGTTTTTTGGTCCTTAGTAAAAATGATAGGACCAACATGTTTTGCGCCGGTAATATTATTATATAAAATACTCGCAGGACCAAAAGAATTGGGTTTCCCTTTCATGGCGCGCGATTGATACATAGTGTAGTATTGCACGGAAGGATTCATATCCTTTTGTTTCTTCTGTGGTCGATTAGAGGTAAAAATAAGATTTTTGTTTAGGAATTCCGTACCCCAGTCGGAATAGCGGCTGTTGACCTTCGGGAGAATGGACACTTTGAATACACTGCTGTCTTTTTTTGCAATCCAGGATATAGCAGTATCGCAAGTCGCAATTAATAAAGGAATATCTCCGGCTGTTCCGCCTAAGCTGTCAGCATAAAATTGAAAACGTTTTTTTGCCTCGGGATATTTTCCAATACTCAAGAAAATTAAACCACTTTCTCTATATATATCAGACTTACATTGGCGGGTAGCTATGGCTTTTTGGTAGAACTGTTGGGCTTTATCTTTATTCCCTAATAATCTGTGGCAATCACCGATCATCTCCAGTACCTCAACCTTAGCATTTCTTTTCGAAGCATCTTCTTCCAACAGTTTAATGGCTGCCCTGTAGTCAAAGTTAAACATGCGCTCCCTTGCTTGCTCCATAATAACCTCTGTTTGAGCAGAAGTTGTAAAGGCAATAGCTAGTAAAACAAGTAAGAAAAAGGTCTTTTTCATAGATATAGGAGCTAAAAATAACGAGGGTTAGAGCGAATAAGTCGTTTATTTTCAATAGTTTAACCGATGGAAAATTCATGTGTTCCGGGCCAGCCGTTTAGACTGATATCATAAGAATAGCCGACACGTAAGTTCTTGACAACAAAAAGTTCACCCATAATAGAGACCGCATTTGTATTTTGGCTACTGGTAGGGTCTTGTGCATCAGAGTAACCCAAATAAATACCGGTGCGATAAGATACCCCCACCCACAGCTCTTTCATTATGAGTGCCATTACATTGATGTCTATGTTGCCGGGGCCGTTGAAATCTTCACGTAATAAAATAGAGGGTTTTAAGGCTAGCTTGTCGGTTAAAGGAATTAACCCCCCTATAGATGCATATAAGTGAGGTACTTTTTGAGCTGATGAAAAGTTAGCAAATAAGTTGGTTACCGATACACCTGCATATAAAAAAGGGTTAGCGTAATAAATACCCACACGGAAGTCGGGACGCCATTCAGGCGTAAGTCCGTCTATATATGGGTCATTGCTTGAAGCTTGGGAGGCGTAATCCGTATAAATCAGCTTGCTGCGGTCAACCTGCCACTGGGTAACACCGGCGCTTAAACCGATAGACAGGCGGTCATCTCGCTGATTGAGACGCAGGCGGTAAGCGTACGTGGCAAACATAGAGAACAAGTTGGTAGCTCCGCGAGTTTCATTTACAATTTGACCACCCCAACCAACATTATTGTCGCGAGAAGCGGAGCCATCAACCGCCAATGAATATACATTGGGAGCGCCATTTACTCCCGACCACTGAATACGGCCGAAAGCTTGCAGATTCACCGCCTCCTTGTACCCTGCATACGCAGGATTCACCGTGAGGTAATTAAATATGTATTGGCTATATTGCATATCCTGTTGAGCAAACAAAGGAGTACAACATAGCACTACAAAACCTTGAAGTATAATTTTTCTAAAATCCAAAACACTCGTTTAAAGCTGTAAAGATAGATGTTTTTAATAAAATAATGATGAAAATGGTGGGGTAGAAGCATCTTTAAAATATTAAATATTCTTAATATTTATTTTAACGATTGTAAGTATTTTTTTATCAGCTGTTTATAACAGGCGCCAAAACCCGTGTGATTTTCTTTTTATTTACATACCAGAGGTAAGCATCTACGGTTTCATAGCCCATACGATGTAAACAGGAGGCATAATGAGCAACTTGTTTTTGATGTTCAGTCTCTTCTTTATCACCGAATTTATAATCTATTATCTCTACTCTATTATTGTCAATGATAACACGGTCGGGACGTAGTCGTTGCAACTCTCCACCTTCGGTGGGCATTAGTATTTCCATTTCAGGAAGTGCTTTTCGTTTACCGTCAAACCAATTTGTGACTCCGGGCTGGGCTAAAGCCTCTCTTAATTCATGCAAAATTTGCGTGCCGGTTTCTTTGTCATTAGGTATGAATCCTTCTTGTATTAGTGTGTCAACGGCATTTTCTACATCGTTGGGCGTTTGAATGAGAGAAAAAGCACGATGCATTAGAATACCATAGTCACGTAAGCTCTTTGATGAATCAGTGCCGTCTATATCATCGCGATACTTTAAGCGAAGATGATTAAGGTAGGGGAAAGACGGGTAATCATTGAGTAGGAAAGATGGGGAAATATTATTTTTTCTCTTTTCTACGGTCAATGCCTGAAGGCCAAACTCACTTACATCGGCCTGTAATAATTCAATGAGGGCATTGCCGATAGTGTAGCTATTATTACTAGTTTCGGGACAAAACACATATAATTCCTCTTCTGCCCTGGTGAGCGCTACATATAAGACATTGAGATTGTCAATATATGATTGGCTTCTTTCTATTCTATAGTCATTGCTAAAATGAGTGTCGGCTAGCGATTTAGAAAAGTTCAGCGGAAGGTGTGGTATCTGATTGAAAGGAGCTTGTTCGGTGCCCACCCACAGTAATGAACCTGTTTTGGGTTCCACCGGCCACGAGCAGAAGGGAATTACCGTAACCCTGAACTGCAATCCTTTCGACTTATGTATGGTAAGTATGCGTATGGCATCACGGTCGTCGTTGATATTCAAGGTCTGCTTGTCGCCATTGGCCTTCCACCAGTCCACAAAGGAATATATATCATTAGTTTCTTTTCCAGCGTATTGCAATATGATATCATGCAGGGCCTGTATAAAAGGCACTTCTTCAGCTATGGAGGCTAAGTTGTAGCATTGTATAATATATTCTATAGCTTCTGTTAAGGATAAGTGGGCAATGGAAATATTTTTATTTTCCGTGAGGCGGTCAATCAAGTATTGGTTAACCCTGTCATTGGGATATACGGACTGGTGCAGCAAGGCTGTGATTAGCTGTACGGATTTGGAGCGGGCAATGAAAAGTGAATCTTGAGAAGTAATGTTGAGGCGGTGTTGTAACAGTACATTGGCTATCTCTTGTCCCTCCCGGTTACTGCGCACAAGTATGGCAATGTCTGCGGCATTGTAACCACGCGAGAGCAGGCTGTTCATGAGTTCCGGCAGTTTCTGTAATATCTCTTCTTTGGCACTTATTTCCTTATTATTCTTAATATTTTCAATACGCACATATCCGTCGATATCTTTATTTCCCGTAGCTACCTGTTGGATTGCATCTTTGTATGAATCGGAAAGGCCTGCATTTTTACCGGCTTCACCCAATTGTTGTTGCAATATTAAAGGTAAGCCTTCAAAAATCTTATTGTTGGTTTCCACCACAGCCTTTTTGCTTCGCCAATTGGTGTTGAGTGGGATATGTGCTACATCAAAAGATTGGAAATCTTCGTCCAGCTGATGCGCCAAAATCCGCCAGTCGCCGTTGCGCCAACGGTAAATTGACTGTTTCACATCGCCCACCACCAGGGCTTTCCCACCTTCCGCCATACTGTTTAGCAGCAGTGGCCGGAGGCTTCCCCATTGCATAGCCGAGGTGTCTTGAAATTCGTCCAGCATAAAAGAATGCAGGTGAGCGCCTGTTTTTTCATAGATAAAAGGGGTGTCGCTGTTATCTATTAATTTAAACAGAAGATATAAAGAGTCGTTGATGGAGAGTAAATTATCATCATTGGATATTTTGGCTACATTGTTTGCAATGTCCGCCATTAACCCCATTGAATAGATGTTTTTCCCTATTTGTCGCGCTGTATTGTATTCTACATACGTATCGCCATAAAGGTTTACAGCTTGACTGAGTAGTTGATTCAAAGCAGGAAACACGGTATCTATTTGTCCCCGTTTGGAAGCATCACTTCCATACCATTTATCAATATTATCCAAGGCTTCCAGCGTGCGGTCCTTCGGAAGGTAGTCACCTTGTGTTATCTTATTAAAATGGTTGATGAAGCCCGAGCCTTTGTATTTGAAATCGTTAATACTTAATCCGTTTTTCTTTAGTATATCTAAGGCTGAAGCGCCTATCTGCTCCATCTCCTTCTCGAAGTCGGAAGTGATTTCTTTGATTTCCCTAATATATCCGGATAAAAATGTTTTATCATTGAGTTTTTCACGGAGCTCATTCCCCATGCGGTGGAACGATTCTTTGAATACTTCACGGCCTATTGTTTTCAGGTCTTTCCGTATATCCCAGTGCCGTCCTTCTTCCATACGTTTCTCTACCAATAGTCCCAGCCATTGTTTCAGTAGAGGGTCTTCACCGGAGTCCAGCAATAGCTTTTCTATACTCTCGTCAAGCAAGCGGTCGGTGTCCAGTTCTACCGTGAATCCGGGGAGCAGTCCCGCCTCATGCATAAAGGAACGGATTATTTTCTGGAAAAACTTATCTATCGTTGATACGGAGAAATGTGAGTAATCATGTAGTATAGCAGTGCGTAGCCCTATGGCGCGTTCTTGTAATAGTTTTGGGGAGATCTCGATGACGTCACACAGATATTCCGACAGCCCTTTATTTTCGCCTCTGGAAAGATCATTAAGGGTGGATAATATACGTCCTTTCATCTCTTCTGCAGCTTTGTTGGTGAAAGTAACGGCCAACACGGAGCGAAAAGCTGCGGGTGACGGCGAAGACAGTAGCCATCGCAGATATTCGCGGGTAAGGGTATAAGTTTTCCCTGATCCGGCAGAAGCGCTATAGATATCTAATGACATAATCTACAAAGATACAAAATAATTGAAAATTGAAAATGGAGAATTGAAAATGATTTGTATCTTTGTTGAAAATGACGAGGTATGCAACAACGTTTTCTCTTGCTGTTATTCATTTTCAATTTTCAATTCTCCATTTTCAATTGTTTTGCGCAGGATCCTGATATCCGCAGCGTGCAATGTTTTGTGGGAAATAATGAGCTTTCCGATCCTATCATGGAGCTCAATGGAACGGAGCAATTAACCCTTTGGTTTGATGATTTGAATGAACAACGCTCGTTCTTGAATTATACCGTGGTGCATTGTAATGCAGACTGGCAGGAGGATGGCCTTTTTGTGTCTGATTACTTAGATGGTTTTGATGAGAACCCTCTGCGTGACTACCTCTTGTCCTTTCAAACAAGAGTGAACTATCTTCATTATGAATTGCGTATACCTAATGATGATATACGTTTAAAGGTGTCAGGCAACTATTTGCTTAAAGTCTATGAGTCGGATAAATCAAAGCCTATACTCACTTGTCGTTTTTCTTTATATGAAAATAGTGTAGAAGTACCGCTGCGTGTTAGAAGTGCTATTCAAACGGGAGAGAGATGTTTACAGCAACTGGAATTTTCAGTTAAACATCAGGCCTTGCCTGTGCGTGATGCTTACAAAGAATTAAAGGTGCGGGTGATGCAAAACGGATTTTTATTGCCATGGTTGGAGACTCCTGTCCCGTTCTTTATTGATAAAGATGAGGTTTCTTATACTTTTGCGACAAAGAATTTTTATCCGGGAGGTAATGAATTCCGTTCTTTTGATATTAGGACACTGGAGTTCGGCGCTAAAGGCATACAGCAAGTTCGCTATGATGAACAGGGCTATCCGTATGCTTTATTGAATAAGGACACCCCTCGAGAGAGCCAGCCGTATATCTTCTATAATGATATTAATGGTAAGTTTAGGGTAGAGGCCTACCGCACGCATAACCGGCAAATTGAGGCGGAATATGTGGCTACCGGTTTCACCTTGCAAATGGAAGAGTTGCAGGGTAGCGTATATGTGTTTGGCGAACTGTCGGACCGTTCACTACAACCTGCGTTCAAAATGAATTATGATAATACCCGTGAGGCTTATACTTTGAATATCCTTTTAAAGCAGGCTTATTACAATTATCGTTATTTGTATGTGGACGAGGCCGGAAAGGTAGACCTGGAGGCTATTGAAGGCTGTTTTTCCGAAACGGAAAATTATTACACCATATTGGTGTATTACCGCTCAGTGTATGATAAGTATGACCGCTTAGTGGGGATGCAAAGTGTAAATACACTATAACTAAAGCGTAATTTTCGGAGACTTATTATCGGACGAATTCCTAATGATATCGAATTTATAGCGAGGTATTAATGCTATATTTTCTTTCGGCATCTTCCGAAGGGTATCTTTCTTGTTTGATTTTTTGAAGAAATCAACCTTGTGCAGCTCAACCTGTATGCTTAATTCATCACTGACCCTTATTGTAGATAAGGTTGTATCAATAAGGAGAAAGGCAGGAAAAGGGTTTACTTTTGATATTAGTTGATTGTTGTTGGTGCTATCATTGTGTTCACTCATAGGTAGTATAATGAACTTCTCATCTTCTACCAATAAGTTTGTGCCTGAAGGCGGTTCGCTTCCGGAAGCAGCATAACTGGCGGTAGTTATGGCTAAAAACAAGGCGGTAGATAGCTTAAACATATTAAATCTCATTGTACGTGTGTTATATTCCAGTTTATAACGTATAGGCACCTTACAAAAATAGGGACTTATTTTATAGCTACCAAACAATGTTTACAAAATGTTGAAAAGTTCCTTTAAAGTAGAAATTTCATAAGTGGCCTTTTTGATGAAATTTTCACCTTTAGTATTGAAAAAAACCTGATCCATGCCATAGTTACGGGCACCCGCAATATCATGTTCCTGGCTGTCGCCAATCATTAAGCAATGTTTCTTTTTGGCATTGAATGCAGTAACAGCAGCATGGAAAATTTCCGGCCGGGGTTTTTGATAGCCGGTAGAACCCGAAGTGAATACTTTTTGGAAATATTTGTCTATTCCACAACTTTTAAGCTTAATGTCCTGTACCTCAGGAAATCCGTTTGAAATAATAGCCATCTGATATTTAGGATAGAGATATTCCAGTATCTCAATAGTGTGGGGAAACAACTTGGTTTTCAGTGGACAACGTTGTATATATTCC
>JAVBSQ010000029.1:0-5365 GCA_031556695.1 Bacteroidales bacterium
ATATCATCGGCAGCAATGAAGGAGTGCTTTTGGTCTTGTATTTGTTTGGCGGTTTTATTTTTTCCGCCTATAGGGTGTGCATGAGGTTGGGGTTCTCGAGGTATAGCTTGTCGGGCTTTTGCAGCTTGCTCACGCCATCGGCCTGTTTGTATACGTTGCGGGTAAGTCCGGCCTCGTCAAGGTAGTAGAGGTAGGTGAGCAGGGTATTGCGGTTGATGCCTATGCGCTCGCTGAGCTTGGTAACGTTAGGAATGAAAGGGACAGACTGGGCAACAATAAATATAATTGTTTAAACCAACAAAATTTTACACGTTATTTTATTTATCTTAGTGAGCAAAAATAAATAAAAACGCTTATTGTAATAAGCTAAAATGAAAAATAGCCATGCAAAATAAAGTTGCACAGCTATTTATGGGTTTTATTTTTTACAGTCTTACTATCTTACTCTCTTCCGGCCTACTCTTTCCCGTGGCAGTTTTTGTATTTCTTGCCGCTACCGCAGGGACAAGGGTCATTGCGGCCCACACGTTTTTCCACATGCACGGGAGCCTGGGTTTTAGGTTCACTGCCGGCGGAGGTGGCCAGGTCGGGTTTACTCGTTTGCATACGGCTCATGTCAGTGCGGCGTTGCTGTTGAGCCTGCTGCACATTTTGCGGATCGCGAAGGGGGATCTGGGCCCGTAGCAGGAAGGAGAGGGAGTCTTGGTTCACCTTGTCAATCATGGTACGGAACAAGCCAAAACTCTCGAATTTGTAAATTAACAAGGGGTCTTTTTGTTCATATACGGCGGATTGTACGGACTGCTTAAGGTCGTCCATCTCGCGCAGGTGCTCTTTCCAATGCTCGTCAATCATCATCAGGGTGATGGTTTTGCTGAGGGTTTGGGCTATCTCGCGGCCATCGTTGTCCATAGCTTTCTTGAGGTTAACCACCACTTGTAATATCTTCTGCCCGTCGCTGATGGGTACTACTATGTTTTCAAAGGTAGCACCCTGCTTTTCATATACCTGTTTAATCATAGGCATGGCCTGCTTAGCCATCTGCTCGCTGCGGCGTTGGTATTCTTCGGTCAGTTGTGTTTGCAGCAGTTCGGATAGTTCGTTGGGGGAAGCATCTTTATAGGTAGCCTCGTCAAATTTGGGCTGCATGGAGAGGTTACGGATAATATCAAAAGTAAACTCTTCGAAATCTTTACTTTCGGCTTGTTGCGCCAAAGTTTCAGAAAAGTCGCCCATCATATTTTGCACGTCTACTTCAATGCGTTCACCATATAAGGCGTTGCGGCGACGGGTATAGATCACTTCGCGTTGAGAGTTCATCACGTCGTCGTATTCCAACAGGCGTTTACGAATGCCGAAGTTGTTTTCTTCTACCTTGCGTTGGGCACGTTCAATGGATTTGGAGAGCATGGAGTGTTGAAGTACTTCACCTTCTTTCATGCCCATGCGGTCAACGATAGAAGCGATACGTCCCGAACCGAATAAACGCATGAGGTCGTCTTCCAAAGAAACATAGAAACTGGAAGAGCCCGGGTCACCCTGACGGCCTGCACGTCCGCGCAACTGGCGGTCAACGCGCCTGCTGTCGTGTCTTTCGGTACCGATGATGGCTAAACCACCGGCTGCTTTCACGCCTGCTCCGAGCTTGATGTCGGTACCACGGCCGGCCATGTTGGTGGCTATGGTTACAGCGCCGGGTTGTCCGGCTTCGGCTACAATTTCTGCCTCGCGGGCATGTTGTTTAGCGTTGAGTACGTTATGCCTAATGCCGCGCAGCTTGAGCATGCGACTGAGCAATTCCGATACTTCCACGGAAGTAGTACCTACTAATACGGGGCGTCCTTCGTTGGATAGTTTCACGATCTCATCAATAACAGCGTTGTATTTTTCACGCTTGGTTTTATAAATAAGGTCGTTATTATCTATACGTATAATAGGGCGGTTGGTGGGGATTACCACCACATCCAGCTTATAAATATTACAAAATTCACCTGCTTCCGTTTCGGCAGTACCGGTCATACCGGCAAGCTTGTGGTACATACGGAAATAGTTCTGCAGGGTAACCGTAGCAAAGGTTTGTGTGGCGGCTTCCACTTTTACTTTTTCTTTCGCTTCAATAGCCTGGTGCAATCCGTCGGAATAGCGGCGACCGTCGAGAATACGTCCTGTTTGCTCGTCAACAATTTTAATTTTGTTGTCCATCACCACATACTCTACGTCTTTTTCAAACATGGCGTAGGCTTTGAGCAGTTGATTTACGGTATGAACGCGTTCTGACTTCAGTGCATAGTCAGTCAGCATGGTGTCCTTTCTGCTCAGTTTCTCTTCAGCGCTCAGGTCGCTTTTTTCAATCTCTGCTACCTCGCTGCCTATGTCGGGCAGCACAAAGAATTTATTGTCGCTCACACTCTGTGAAATCAAGTCAATCCCTTTATCAGTAAGCTCTACGGAGTTGTGTTTTTCATCAATAACAAAAAACAAATCATCGGTAACGATGTGCATTTGCTTGTTGTTATCTTGCATATAGAAGTTTTCTGTTTTCAGCAGGAGTTGTTTATTTCCGGCCTCACTGAGGTATTTGATCAAGGGGTTATACTTCGGCAATCCTTTGTGGGCACGGAGTAGCAGCTTTCCGCCTTCTTCCGTATTACCGTCTGCAATCAGCTTGCGCGACTCGTTCAGCAGTTGGGTAACAAGGTTGCGTTGTGCGTTGTATACTTTCTCTACATTGGGGCGAAACTCGTTGAATTGTTGATCTTCGCCTTTGGCCACGGGGCCTGATATGATGAGGGGTGTACGGGCATCGTCAATTAATACCGAGTCTACCTCATCGACAATAGCGTAGTGGTGCTTGCGTTGTACCAGGTCATCGGTGGTGATGGCCATATTGTCACGCAGGTAGTCAAAGCCAAATTCGTTATTGGTGCCAAAAGTAATGTCTGAGCGGTAGGCTTTGCGGCGGGCTTCGGAGTTCGGCTGATGCTTGTCTATACAGTCTACTGAAAGTCCATGAAATTCTTAGAGTGGCCCCATCCATTCCGAGTCACGACGAGAGAGGTAGTCGTTCACCGTTACTACGTGCACTCCTTTTCCGGCCAATGCGTTAAGGAATACGGGAAGGGTAGCCACCAGTGTTTTACCTTCCCCCGTAGCCATTTCGGATACTTTTCCCTGGTGCAGTACCACGCCGCCGAAGAGCTGTACGTCATAGTGTACCATATCCCAGGTGATCATGTTACCGCCGGCCATCCATGTGTTTTTCCAGAAAGCTTTCTCACCTTCAATATTCACATTGTCTTTATGGGCGGCAATATCACGGTCAAAGTCCGTGGCGGTCACTTCCACAGTTGTATTTTCCTTAAAACGGCGGGCGGTCGATTTTACAATAGCGAATGCTTCAGGGAGAATCTCCAACAGCACTTCTTCTATCTGCTCGTCTATTTTTTTTGTAAGCTTATCTATCTCTGTGGCTACCGCTTCTTTCTCGGAGATATCAATGTCCGCGCTGCGCAGTTTAGCACGCAATTCAGCCTTCTCAGTACTAGATTCGGCGATATGCGCTTGTATTTGTGCCTTGAGTTTCTCACTGGCAGCACGCAGTTCGTCGTTGCTGAGTTGGTCAATATGCACATATACCTCGTTGATTTTATTTACGTAAGGCATGATAGCCTTCAGGTCGCGATCGGATTTGGTACCGAATAATTTTTTAAGAATAGCGTTGATAGAAGCCATAGTAGGTTATTTTATTGTGTCGGAAAGGAACGTCTTAAGTCTATTGAAGGTCGGTTGTTCGAATAGCAATTGTAGTGCATTATTCCCTTTTAACTCGTTCAATATATTAATTAGATGTTTTTTGAATTTACCATTAAATGTTGTGTTTTTTGCTTTTTCTTTGAAGGGAATAGGGGCTCTGAATAGCTCACGGTAAATGGGAGGGCAGGCAGTACCGCCGGGTATAAATGAATTTAATTTTGTGTCTATACATTGTTCATATTGTTGTACACAATCCATGACACTTTGATGTAATTCTTTTGGAACGATTAAACATTCTATTTCACCGGCATGAGTGTTGTTGTCTTTTTCATAACCAATAATGTGGAAAGGACTTTCTTTAATCGTTTGATTAGCCTTGAATGCGTCAATGCTTTCAAATTGTTGCCAAAATAATTCTTTTACTTTAGACTCATCAACAGGAGTGAGATCAGTAATTTTGTTTTCTTTGCAGTAATCAGCATCTACAATTATGGCTAGTTTATCTCCTCTCCGTGTAGCATCTAAAATAATTTCCCAGCGTTTTTCTGTAGACATTTGGCATAAGTCAAACAATTCGCATTGTTGCAGTAATCCCATGTGATCAAGCAATGACGAAATGATATCTTTATCGGAAGAGCCTTCAACAAGAATTGTTACCATATTAGCATGTGGTTTTGCTCGGTGAGTAGTTTGTACATATAGTCAGGCTCATGCATGGTTGTCCAGCGAAGTCCTTCGCGATTTTTCATCACATTAAAGAACCTGATGTCTTCTTCAATTTTTGTATCACCGGCAAATTTAGCCATATTTTTTACAAATTCGGGATTGTGTGAAGTGATAAAAAACTGAATATTTTCCTGTTTGCTTAATTCATTCAGTAAGGTAAATATCTTACTGTAAGCCATGGGGTGCAAACCGTTATCAAGCTCATCAATCAGCACGGTTTTGGCACCGGAGGCAAATAATACATTGAGCAAATTGAATATTTTTTTAATACCGTCACCCATATATTCCATAGGTCGGGACTCTTCGCTATCTAAAACTTTGAAACGAAGTTTTCCTTCACTGTTGAAAAAATAGTCAATAATAGTATTATCTACAGCCTGTAATATTTCTAAAACTTTATTCTTTAGCGTAGAGTTATCGAGAATAGTATTAATAAATTCTTTTTCAACATTGATGCTTTCATTGGGGAAGAAAAAAATAGAAAAATGTTGTGTATTCGAAGAGAGAAATGATTTTATTTTTTTATCTACTACCTCATAGATATAAATTAGAATTTCACTAGAGAGTCCGTCTACGCCAAGAATTATTGTCAGTTCCTTGATTATATCGTTAAAAATCTCTACCCGTTTATGTTCAATGTATATTATATTATTATTGGAGGAGAGTGCTGTCAGGATAAAATTAAGATTAATATTTTCCTTTATTTTATTTTTAGGGAATAGTTTAGATAACTCTTCTATAGGTAATTCTACGTTTACGGGGATATCAGTTACTCGAAATTGAAATTCTGAAGAATTTACTCTTAGTCTATTGTCAGAAGAGAAAAAAGTAAGTACGTTACCCGATAAATCATGATTATACTTATTTCTTAAGTAGTTTTCACATA
>JAVBSQ010000143.1:0-8994 GCA_031556695.1 Bacteroidales bacterium
CTCTTGGCGGATGTCTGTGCATCACGCTCTATTTATGAGTCTACTTCTATTATTTCACGTGTAAATAAAAACCAGGAACTGGAAGTAGATGATTATTTTATTGAAGTGTTTAATCGTTCCAAAAATATATATAACGAATCGGGTGGTGTGTTTGATATTTCCGCTTCACCGCTCTTCAACGCATGGGGATTCGGTTTCAAACATAAAGAAAAAATAACACCAAAAGCTATAGATAGTCTCAAAAAAATCATCGGCATGCATAAAATAAACCTGCATGGACGGCATATCCTGAAAGATGATCCGCGCATGAACCTTAGTGCCAATGCTATTGCTAAAGGATATTCAGTTGATATTACCGCACGTTGGCTGGCCGCACAAGACATTACTGATTATCTTGTAGAAATAGGCGGAGAGATTATTTGTGCCGGTAAAAACAAAAAAGGGGAGGAGTGGAGCGTGGCCATTGACCGCCCCGAAGACGGTAATATGATTGCCGGTGAATCCGTGCAAGCCATTGTTCACTTTACTAACCGTGCTATGGCTACCTCCGGCAACTATCGCAAATATTATATTGAAGATGGCAAAAAATATGCCCACACCATTGACCCTCGCACCGGCTACCCTGTTACCCACAATCTGCTTAGTGCAACCATTTTTGCCGCCGACTGCATGACCGCCGATGCCTACGCCACTGTACTGTTGGTCGAAGGATTGGAAAAATCAAAAGAAATACTGCAACAACACCCTGAATTGGGTGCGTATCTCATCTATGAAGAAGACGGTGTCATGAAAGACTACGCTACCCCCGACGTACAGAAGATGGTGAAAAGGTAAATGGTGTAAGGGTACAAGGTCTTTATCTTTTTACCCTCTACCTTTTTACCCTTCACCTTGCACCTGCTCCTCCACCTGCTGTAACCTCTCCTTGCAAAATTCCAGCAGCTCTGAGGCGCGCGCTATATCTTCGGTTAAACTATCAATATCAGCCGTTCCCGACTTCAATTTTTTGACAATAAGTTCCAACTCTTCCTTCGCCAAACTATATGTTAGCTTTGCACTATTCTTTTACATCGTGCCGTAATTCGTAATTTTTAAATCGTAATTTGCCTTTATATAACATCACTTCCAGTCCCCCGTTCAGCTTCACATCCGCAGGGTCTAATATCGCCTTTCCCCCCTGTCGCACCACAGCATATCCGCGTGCTAAAATATTGTAGGGATTATAACTGTTTAAATTTTCAGCGAATAATTGCAAACTGAAATGTTCCTGTTGCAACAACTGCTTGCTATATATTTGTATCTGATCCTGTATTGCTGTCAGCGCTACTGTTTCTTTGCTTAACACTGTTGCCACGATCTCACTCAATGTGTTAGCATAATCATCTAACTCCACGTCTTCCGACACTAAACAACTGATCAGGTGGTCTGCCACAGCCGTGGGCGTTTTCAACGACAGGTGCGCTACCATATCCACTACACTCTCATCTTTATTGTGCCCTATACCTGTGAGTATAGGCAAAGGAAATTGTGCAACATTAGATGCCAGTGTATAATCATCAAAACAAGCCAAATCAGCTACAGCACCACCTCCGCGAATGATTACCACCACATCAAAAGCTTCCAAATGCTTACTTATAGTGTCCAACGCACCCACCATTTCCTCCGCGGCCGTATTGCCTTGTACCATCACAGGGAAAAGAGTCGCCCGGAAATCATATCCATACTCATTGTCATGTAACTGATGTATGAAATCTTCATAGCCGGCCGCCTGTTCAGAAGAAATAACGGCTATTCGTTGAGGAAGGACAGGGAAGTCCAGCACCTGATTCATCTCAAACACACCATCATTCTCCAGTTGAGCAATGGTGTTGCGTCGCTGCATGGCCATACTGCCCACCGTAAATGCAGGCTCAATATCCGTAATGTTCAGGCTTAAGCCGTAGAGTGGATGGTATTGAGTGCTTGCTTTTATCAGCACTTTCAATCCGGCCGACAGAGGCCGCCCCGTGCTACTTTCAAAATAAGGCTTTATTAACCGGAAAACAGAGGCCCAAATAGTTGCATTTATCTTAGCTTTTAAAGCCTCGCTATACTCGTCCTTTTCTATGAGCGTCAAATAGCAATGTCCCGTAGTGTTTGTTTTGATCTCATTGATTTCTGCTGATACCCAATATCCTCCCGAAAGATTACTGTCCAATACCTGCTTAACCTTATCAAGCAGTTCTGACAAACTAATACCTGTGGTGTCTTGCTTTTTCATAAATACAAAGGTAAAAAAAAATTACTACCTTTGCATTTTAATCTCCTAATTTCTTAATCTCTTAATCACCCTGTTTTACGCATGCTTATAAAATCCGCATCATTTGTATGTAGTAGCGCCAAGGTAGAGCAGTGCCCAAAAAACCGTTTGCCGGAGTATGCTTTCATCGGCCGCTCCAATGTAGGTAAATCATCACTCATCAACAAACTAACAGGGAATGCCAGCCTCGCCAAAACTTCCGGCACTCCCGGAAAAACGCAACTTATCAACCATTTTATTATTAATGATAACTGGTATCTGGTTGACCTCCCCGGTTACGGTTATGCAAAAGTATCTAAAACTTCCCGCAGTAAATTCTCTGATATTATTGCCGGTTATATTAATCACCGGGAACAACTCACCATCTTATTCGTTTTGTTGGACGTACGCCTGGAACCCCAAAAAATAGACTTGGAGTTTATTACTGCGCTGGGAGAAGCCGGCGTACCTTTTGCTTTAATATTTACCAAGGCCGATAAGCTGGGTACAGGTGGCTTGTCTTCTAATATAGCTCATTACAAGAGAGTATTGCTTGAAACATGGGACGAACTCCCTGATATGTTTATCACCTCCGCCGAAACCGGCTTGGGAAAAGAAGACGTCTTAAAATACATAGAGCAAACAAATAAGGAAATTAAGATATTAGGGAATTAAGATATTAGGAATTTGGAAAGGTTCGCAATGTGTTGTATTATAATTTTTTGCAATTTTAAAACCATAATCTCTTAATCTCTTAATCTCATAATCACTTTTTTTGCTATCTTTGCGCTAATCTTATAGCATAAATCATGGAGTCATATCAACACAAATTTCAAATTTTTACCGGACGTTCATCGCGCTATTTAGCAGAACGTATAGCCAAATCTTTAGGTTCGGATTTAGGTAAATCACAGGTGACGGAATTTAGTGACGGTGAATTTCAACCGGCATTTGATGAGAGTGTTCGCGGAAATACCGTATTTATCGTTCAATCCACTTTTCCTCCGGTAGATAATCTCTTTGAATTACTGTTGATGATTGATGCCGCTCGTCGTGCTTCAGCCTATAAGGTGATTGCCGTGATGCCTTATTTCGGTTGGGCTCGCCAGGATCGTAAAGACCGCCCCCGCGTGTCCATTGGTGCTAAAATGGTGGCTAATTTGTTGGCTGCTGCCGGTTGTGACAGGGTGATGACGATTGACTTGCATGCCGACCAGATACAAGGCTTCTTTGATTTCCCTGTTGACCATATATACGCCAGCAGTGTATTTCTGCCTTATCTTCGCAATCTGAAAATAGAAAATCTTTCGGTGGCTGCTCCCGACATGGGCGGTGCAAAACGCGCCAACGCCTACGCCCGCTTGCTCGAATGTCCCATGATTATTTGCCATAAATCCCGCGAAAAAGCTAACGTGGTGGGCTCCATGACCGCCATTGGTGACGTGGAAGGCCGCAATGTACTTATCCTTGATGATATGATTGACACCGGTGGAACCATTGCTAAAGCGGCGGACATGCTAATGGAAAAAGGCGCTTTAAGTGTACGCGTAATGGCCACACACCCCGTGTTATCAGGCCCGGCCTACGACCGTATCGCACGTTCGCAAATTAAAGAAGTAATTGTTAGCGACACCATTCCCTTAAGTAAAGATCCTAACGTTGACAAAAGTAAAATAACCGTGTTAAGTGTAGCTGATTTATTTGCTGATGTAATACAGAAAGTATACCATTATCAATCAATCAGCGATAGCTTTGTATTGTAGTCCCGCATGGAATATGCTCAAGTTATTCTACCCCTGGCCATTCCAAATACGCTTACCTACAGTATCCCTCCGCATTTTCAAAATAAAGTATTTGCAGGTATGCGGGTGCAGGTTGAACTGGGCCGCAAGCAATACAGGGCAGTAGTACAATCCCTCTCCGCCACTCCTCCCGTTGGTTTTGAAATTAAACCCATCATAGCCATTGTTGATGATGAGCCTTTGGTGAATATCGGACAGCTCATGCTCTGGAAATGGATGGCCAACTACTATATGTGCACCATAGGGGAGGTTATGACTGCCGCACTGCCTAACGGTTTGCGCAATGAATACAAACCCCGCTATGAAACATACGTCCGGCTCAATCCTGCGCTTGACTCAGACGAAAAAATAGGCCGGGCCCTGCAAAGCCTCACCCGTGCTAAGAAGCAAGAAACCCTGCTCCTCGACTTTTTGGCCCTCTCTAATAATGGCGAAATACCAAAACGGCTTTTACACGCCCACTCACCCGCTGCTTTCAACGCCTGTGTAGAAAAAAAATACTGGAAACGCTACAGCATGAAGTAACCCGTCTTGACCGTTCAGCCGTTGCTTACAAGGAAATGCCCCACTTGTCGCCCGCGCAAAAAGAAGCCCGTAACGCCCTAAGAGAAGGGTTCAAAAAACAAAAAGTACAACTACTGCACGGCGTTACAGCCTCCGGTAAAACGGAGATTTATATGCACCTCATAGCCGCCCAGTTACGCAAAGGCCGGCAGGTACTTTATTTGGTTCCCGAGATAGCCTTAACTACACAGTTGGTGGGACGGTTGGAACAAATTTTTGGGAATGAAGTGATCGTTTATCATTCGCGTTATAGCGATGAAGAACGCGTTGAAATATACAACACCCTCCGCTCTCCCAATGGCCCCTCCCTCATTGTGGGTGCGCGCTCTGCCATCTTCCTCCCTTTTCGTAATTTGAACCTGATTATCGTTGACGAGGAGCATGAGGCCAGTTACAAACAAACAAGTCCCGCACCACGCTACCATGCCCGTGATGCCGCCATAGTATTGGCAGCTCATCTGCAGATTCGGGTGCTGTTGGGCACTGCTACGCCTGCCGTAGAAACTTATTATAATGCCCTGGCCGGTAAATATGGCTTGGTACAACTCACCGAGCGCTATCATGACGTAACACTTCCACGTATAGAAGTCTTGGATATTATTCGCCTGCGGAAGAAAAAACAAATGCACGGCCTTTTCTCCCAACCTTTAATCAATGCCATAGGAGAGAGTCTGGCTAAGGAGGAGCAGGTGATCCTCTTCCAAAACCGCCGCGGTTTCTCGCCTTTTGTACAGTGTGCCGACTGCGGGCATATCCCCCAATGCAAACAGTGTAGTGTCAGTCTCACTTACCATAAATATTCCAATTTGCTGATGTGTCACTACTGCGGATACACCGAGCAGCTCACCGGCATTTGTCCTTCTTGTGGCGGCAGCAACGTGCAAACCAAAGGTTTCGGCACCGAAAAAATAGAAGAAGAAATACAAAGCTATTTCCCTTCAGCCCGCCTGGCCCGCCTTGATCTTGATACCACCCGCACCAAGCACGCCTATCAGCGTATCCTTGGCGATTTTGAAGCAGGGAAAAAAGATATTCTTATAGGCACTCAGATGGTCACAAAGGGACTTGATTTTTCCAAAGTAAATTTAGTGGGTATATTAAATGCCGATAACCTGCTTAATTTCCCTGATTTCCGCGCACATGAACGCACCTTTCAATTGCTAACACAGGTCAGTGGAAGGGCAGGGCGCAAAAGCGGAGAGGGTAAGGTGCTCGTGCAAACATCGCAGCCCGACAATCCCATCATACAAATGGTGAGCGATTATAATTTCCCTTCCTACTTTGAACAGCAATTGGTAGAACGGAAAGAATTTGCCTTCCCTCCCTACGCAAGACTCATAGCCATTTATTTCAAGCACACCAATGACGGCATATTAAAACAAACTGTAGCCGCCTTTAAGGAAAATGTAGCTCCTATATTGGGAGAGCGCCTGTTCGGACCGTTTGTACCCGTTGTATACCGTGTGCAAAATAAATACATCACTGCCTTTTGGGTACGAACCAATAAAAAAGATAACCTCCCGGATTTAAAAATGTTCTTACTGGAACAATTTGCTTTTCTGCGTACACAGCCCGGCTGGAGTGGCCTCGATATCATCGCCGACGTCGATCCCCAGTAACTATTTCCTCCTAAAAATCCACATCCCTGCAAAGGTCAGCAGTCCGTTCACAATTAACAAGGTGAATCCGAAACCGAAATTCAGATACCGGCTGCAGATATAATCCAGTCCAAAACACAGGAAAGGTGAAGCAATAGCAATGAAAGGCATCACTTTGTCGCGTACGTTGTACTTCGTCAGCAAACCGAAGAAGAAAAAGCCCAACAAAGGCCCGTAAGTGTAAGCTGCTACTGTATATACTAAATTAATAATGGCATCATTTTTCACGGAGTTGTAAAAAATAATAAGCAGCAGGAATAATAATGCGAAACTCAAATGCACCGTATAACGTATCTTCTTTTTTTCCTTTTCCGTACGCTCACTTTTCTTTTCCAGGCCTATAATATCAATACAAAAAGAAGTGGTAAGAGATGTCAATGCACCGTCGGCGCTGGGGTAAGCGGCCGAAATTAAACCGATGATAAATATCAAGCCCGCCACTGTGCCCAAGTGGTTAATGGCCACTGTGGGGAACATCAGGTCGGTGTCTGTAAAGCTCATTCCTTTCTGTTGTACATACAGTGCTAATATAGCGCCTAATATCAGGAAGAGGAAATTAACCAAAACCAATGTGCCGCTGAAAGTAAACATATTTTTTTGCGCATCTTTGATGTTGCGGCAACTCAAATTTTTCTGCATCATCTCCTGGTCAAGTCCCGTCATCGCTACACATACAAAGACTCCACTGAAAAATTGTTTGATGAAATGAGTTTTTGACGACCAGTCGGTGTCCAACCAACGTGTATAGCCACTACTATTTATCTGTGTCAACATCTCTGAAAAACTCCAGTCCAGCTCGCGACATATAGCTACCACGCAAAAAATCACCGCCAGCAACATAAATGTTGTTTGCAGCATATCTGTCCACACAATCGTTTTTATGCCTCCCTCAAAAGTGTACAAAATAATCAGTATTACAAAAATTAGTCCTGCCACCCAAAAAGGAATGCCGAACTGTTGTAGTATAAAAGTATGCAGCACACTCACCACCAAAAACATTCTGAGTGTGGCACCCAGCGTGCGGGATAAGATAAAGAAAGATGCCCCTGTCTTATACGTGAAAAAGCCGAAACGCTTTTCCAAATAGGTATAAATAGAGGTCAGCTGCATTTTGTAATAAAGTGGCATTAATACAGTGGCAATAGTAATATATCCGACAAAAAATCCCAGCACCATCGGCATATAATAAAATGCCTGGTTCTGCACATTCCCCGGAACACTCATGAAGGTAACGCCCGAAAGCGAAGCGCCAATCATGCCGTAGGCCACTACAAACCAAGGAGAGCGGCGGTTGCCGGTGAAGTAGGTGTCGTTGTTCGCATGGCGTGAAGTAATCCACGTTACGCCGAAAATCAACAGCGTGTAAACAATAAATACGATGGCGAGTAAAGTTGATGACATTATTTTGTATTATGATATTGAATTAATTCCGGCAGGGCAATTTTTTCTATTTTTCCGATAGTAATATGATGTTGAGCTGCTACTTCTTTTATTGTCCCTTGAAAACAAAAAGCAACGGACCCCAAAAGATGTAAGGGATATTGCTTGTAGTTATATTGCATGATATTATGGGTGAAGAAGCTGTCGAAACTTTGGTGTAATAGTTCATGTACGTATTCGTGCGATTGGTGGCCTTCCAAAAAAAGACTGAAGGAAGCTAAAAAACGATTGGGGAAAGGCTGACGATATACACGTTCCAAGATCTCTTCCTTAGTCAGCTTTGTTTCTTCTAAAAACGTTTTGTGTATAATGGCGGGCAGCCGGCGTTTCAAAAAGTCTGCCACAAGCCGTTTACCTAACGCAGCACCGCTGCCCTCGTCGCCCAATATAAACCCGCAGGGGGGAACATTATCTTCAATCTCCACCCCATTGTAAAAGCAGGAGTTAGAGCCTGTACCTAAGATACCCACCATGCCCGACTCACGTTGGCATAAGGCGCGCGCAGCTCCCAGTAAATCAGTATGTGCTTCGGCAGTGGATCCGGTAAACGTTTCATGTAAACACTGCTCCAGCAAACGGCTCATCTTGCTTGATGCTACGCCCGCGCCATAGAAATAGATATGCTCTATCTCATCGGTTAAGGATGTGCGTAGCGATTGTAGCTCAGCCTTAATTTGCACCGGCTCCATGTAGTACGGATTGATGCCTGCTGTGTACAGTGTTTGTGTACAAACACCCTCTTTGACCACGCACCAGGCTGTTTTGGTCGATCCGCTGTCTGCTATCAGTCTCATGACTTCCGGTTTAATTCCAGCAAACCTTCAGGCAAGCGAGTGGTGATAATTTTTTTCTTATGATTAATATCCACTATCAGCTCTTCGCGGTAGGGAATAATAATCTCTTCATCGTTGTGTGTGATCTGCAGGCAGGGATTCCCCGGGATATCCATAAAATCACTTACTATGCCGATTATTCCCGCTGCTTCATCTATAACTTCATAGTTGAGGGTTGAGAGTTGAGAGTTGAGAGTTGACAGATCCGGGCTAAGTGTTCGTAATTCGTAATTTGTAATTCGTAATTCTATTTGCTTTCCTATTAACTCTTCCGCCAGAGTGGCTGTTTCCATATCGTCGAAAATGACCAAGGCCTGATTGTTGCCGCGGGGAGTGAATTGTTTAAAAAAGAAAGGAACCGGATACCCATCAATAGTGATGAATACCGGTTCCTTTAAGTTTATATTATCAGGAGCGTC
>JAVBSQ010000065.1:0-3252 GCA_031556695.1 Bacteroidales bacterium
CATCTTTTGTATCCTTTTTATCCCTTTTATCTTTATTCTATTTTGGTCTTGTAATTCGCTCCTGTTTTTCCGCGCGACATATTTTTCAGTTTCCCGAAAAGCATTTTCCGGCGGATGGGCGACAAACGGTCAACGAATAAATTGCCCTCTATATGATCATATTCATGCTGAACAATACGTGCAGCAATGCCATCTAACCATTCTTCGTGCTCCTTGAAATTTTCATCAAAATAACGAATCAGTATTTTAGAAGGGCGAATTACATCTTCATGAATATCCGGCACACTAAGACAGCCTTCATTGAAAGACCAGGTCTCCTCACTATATTCTACTATTTCGGGATTAATCATCACCCGCTGAAAGGTAGCCAGGGAAGGTTCTTCTTCTTTGAAAGCTGCTCCATCGGTAATAAATAAGCGAATGGAATGCCCCACTTGAGGAGCCGCCAACCCAACACCTTCAGTATGAGCCAAGGTTTCCCGCATATTAACAATAAGCTGCTGCAAGTCGGGATAATTGGACGTAACTTCTTCTGCGTGCTTTTTCAGCACCCCTGAACCATATATATATATAGGTAGTACCATAGAGTTGAGAGTTAAGAATTTCGTTCCATAAAGGATTGTAATATAATTACGGCACTTATTTTATCTATAGTGCCTTTATTTCTTCTATCCATTTTTTTTACACCTGCATCAATCATCGTTTGAAAAGCTATTTTTGAAGTGAAACGCTCATCTTCTAATATAACACTTATATTGGGAAATTGTTGGCGTAAATGCTTTAAAAAAGGTTCAATATAGCGTACGGACTCAGAAGGAGTGTTGTCCATGTTTCTTGGATAACCCACCACAAAACTTTCCACTGCTTCTTTAGCTGTATATGTCTTCAAATAATCAAGCAACGTATCGGTAGGAACGGTATCTAAGGCCGTTGCAATAATTTGCAGGGGGTCGGTCACTGCCAGTCCCGTCCGTTTCTGTCCATAATCAATAGCTAAAATTCGCGCCATTGCCTCCCTTTTTATCCCTTTTATCCTTTTTATTTATCCTTCCTTCACGTTGTTCAGCACATCGTCTGATTTAAACTGAAAACCCAGTCGTTTACCGGTTTGCAGTTTAGCATTTTCTATTTTGGTATTCATCTGCTCTACGGTAGCCATTTTCACCACATCGTAAGGCGGCACCAGCAAATCAAACTCTATAGCATAAAGAATAGCCGTTTCGATGATAGATCTCAGATCGTCGGTAGTAACAGCTTTGTCACCAAAACTCTTGTAACGAAATCCCACCTGCCGTTTTCCTTCTACAAAAAAATGACGGTCTTTATTGATAAAAAGACGTCCGATAAGGTAACCTAAGTCGTCAAGACGGTTATATTTAAAAGAGTCTGACAAAAAATTATATACACTAATTACTCCACAGTAGGAGTTATGCGGATTTTGTTGGATATAGGACGTTTTCCACACCAAATGGTCGCGGTCAAATTCAAAAATATTGGAGTGCATACTGAAAATCAACACATCACCGGCCACTTTTATTTCTGCTTCAAACTTACCACGGTCGCGGTATTCCAAGCGCACACGGCGGTCGATATCGTCAGGTAAAGCATCATTCACATCATTACACATTTCATGTAACATCTCCTTGAGTTGGTTAAATACATCAAGGGTGGCGTCATAGGCTCTTTGTTTTACGCACGACTTTTCGGTCAATTTTTTCAGAATTTCCTCTCGCGGAGGCACAGCATTTTCCATTTTCGATTGTCAATTTTCAATTAATATGATCGGGCAAAAACTACGCGTTGAACTGAAGGTTTTCCGGTAACCATACATTTTCCGGTTTCCGGCTCGGCACCGGCAGGAATACAACGAATGGTAGCCTTTGTTTCTTCTTTTATTTTAGCTTCAGTTTCGGCAGTACCGTCCCAGTGGCAAAGGAAGAATCCGCCTTTTTCTATACGGGTTTTAAACTCTTCGTAAGTATCTACTTTAAACGTATTTTGTTCACGGAAAGTAAGAGCTTTTTTATAGATATTTTCTTGTATCTCCACCAATAATTTCTCTACATGTTCTACCACGCCATCCAAAGGCAACAGTTGTTTCTCTAGAGTATCACGGCGAGCCAGTTCAACGGTTCCGTTCTGCATATCACGTGGTCCCACGGCTATACGCACGGGGACACCTTTCAATTCCCATTCGGCAAATTTAAAGCCTGATCGCAGATTATCACGGTCGTCCAGCTTCACACTGATACCTTTGGCTTCCAGTCCTGTTTTTATTTTTTGCAGATGCTCACGCATAAGGGTCAATTCCTCTTCGCCTTTAAAGATAGGCACCAGCACCACTTGTATAGGGGCTAATTTCGGAGGCAGCACCAAGCCGTTGTTATCACTGTGCGCCATAATGAGCGCGCCTATCAGGCGGGTGGACACACCCCAGGAGGTGGCCCACACATAGTCAAGCTTGCCGTCTTTACCGGCAAATTGCACATCAAAAGCCTTGGCGAAATTTTGCCCCAGGAAATGAGATGTTCCGGCTTGTAAGGCTTTACCATCCTGCATCATCGCCTCAATACAGCGGGTGTCTATGGCACCGGCAAAACGCTCACTGGCGGTTTTGCTGCCTACAATTACGGGAACAGCCATGAATTCACGGGCGAAATCGGCATATACATTCACCATTTTGTCGGTTTCTTCTATTGCTTCCTCACGGGTAGCGTGGGCGGTATGGCCTTCTTGCCACAAAAATTCAGCCGTACGCAGGAACAAACGGGTACGCATTTCCCAACGCACCACATTGGCCCATTGGTTACACAGCACCGGCAGGTCACGGTATGAAGTAATCCAGTTTTTGTAAGTATTCCATATAATTGTTTCGGAGGTAGGGCGTACCACCAACTCTTCTTCGAGCTTGGCAGAAGGGTCAACCACCACTCCTTTACCGTCGGGACTATTCATCAAACGATGATGGGTCACTACAGCACACTCTTTAGCAAAGCCTTCCACATGTTCGGCTTCCTTACTAAGGAAGGATTTGGGTATGAACAAGGGAAAATAAGCATTGACGTGTCCGGTGTCCTTAAATTTTTTATCCAAAGCGGCTTGCATTTTTTCCCATATCGCATAGCCATACGGCTTAATCACCATACAGCCCCTAACTGCTGAATTTTCAGCTAAATCAGCCTTTACTACCAAATTATTATACCACAGTGAGTAATTTTCTTCTTTATCCGTTACTTCTTTTGCCATCTTTTT
>JAVBSQ010000008.1:0-12767 GCA_031556695.1 Bacteroidales bacterium
AAACAATTGAGCCTTCGCCTGTTTTCAAAGTATCAGCCACTTCTTTTTTATGAAGAAAATTCAAAGGAACTCCAAAGGCCTGATTAACAAAGAAAGTGTTGGTGTTGATGATCTCTTTCGCCGATTGGAGGTTAACCGGAATAGTGCGTGCTTCTACTACTGTATCTAATATATAAGTGTCGTCCACAACACCACCGTTTTGACTATTCTTAGTGCCATTATAAATGTAACCGGCCTGTGCAAAATAACGCTTGCCGGAATAAGACGTAAACAAAGTAAACATACGGTTATCCGTATTTTCATTCGTTAACAGCCCGTTGCCACCATTGCGCCTGTACATAACGCCTACATTCCACTCAGGACTTATATTTTGCGTATGCAATGCTTCAATATTTAACTCTTCAAATTTCTTATTGGCAAAAGGGTTTCCACTGTAAGTGAAGCGTGTGAAAGGAGTACGCGTATTGTAAAAATTTATATTGTCGGGAGTAACAAAATAATCTACAAAAGGCGTAAGACTGTACATATAATCATGCTGTGTCCGCTGAAAATAATTATCGGTCACGGCTGCCGATCCGGACACCCCCAAATAAGTAGCCCCAACATCTTTTCGGTAAATAACATCTCTAAAGCGGTCGCCGATGAGTGTGTCCACCTTCTTTATGACAGGTGCGCTCATGTACCGGTCAACATTCCAAACAAAGATACGGTTCTTCACAATATCCTTGTCAAACACATAGCTGTCTAATTGCTCCACCTTTGGCTTCTCTTCCTTTTTATCCTTATCCTTATTCTTTGTATCTACACCTTCTTGCGCAACCAAATTTGTTGCACAGATAAGAAGAAAAAAGACAAAAAATGTAGATAGCCAACGATACATAAAAGCTGTTTAGAAACACAAAGCTACAAAAAAACTTTCTTACTTGAAAGATTTTGTGTATGTTTGTTGGTGTTTTAATTCTTCTCTATCATGGAAAACGATTTAATAATTGATATCCGTCAAGTAAGTATATTTCAAGAAGATACGCCTATTTTAACCGATATCTCCTTGCAAATTGAAAAAGGTGCCTTTGTTTACCTTATTGGGAAGGTGGGTAGCGGAAAAACCACGCTGATAAAGGCTATTCACGGAGAACTGGCTCCTTCTAGAGGCTATCTTGAAGTGGCAGGTTATCGTTTGGATAATATGAAATCAAAGGATATCCCTTATTTGAGAAGAAAGATGGGAGTTGTTTTTCAAGACTTCCAGCTCTTGTCTGACCGTACCGTGTATGAAAATCTCTATTTTGTACTTAAAGCTACCGGTTGGAAACAAAAGGACGAAATACACCAACAAATTATAGCGGTGCTGGATAAGGTGGAATTGAAACGTAAAGCCGACCGTATGCCATACCAACTTTCCGGAGGCGAACAGCAACGAGTAGCCATATCCCGCGCTTTGCTGAATAACCCCGAATTAATTATAGCCGACGAACCTACGGGACATCTTGACTTTGAGACCTCTGACGACATTATGAAAATATTGATAGATATTAATCGTCACCAGGGCCCTGCCATCATTATGGCTACACATAATCACAACCTAATGAAGAAATACCCCGCCCGTACAATAAAATGTGAAGGTGGAACGGTCGTTGACCTCAATAGTGAGGTGGAAATAGATTTTGACAGTATGATGGATTAGCTATGACTAAGAAAGAACGTTATGAAAAGGTGATCAACTGGTTTTCCGAGAATATGCCGGTGGCGGAGTCCGAACTGAACTATAAAAATCCCTATGAATTGCTTGTAGCCGTTATTCTCTCTGCTCAGTGTACCGATAAACGTGTGAATATAGTCACTCCCCCGCTTTTAAAGCGCTTTCCAACACCTGAAAAACTTGCATTGGCAGACGTTGACGAAATTTATACCCTCATTCGTTCCGTATCTTATCCCAACAACAAAGCCAAGCATTTACAAGGTATGGCTAGTGTTTTGGTCAATGAATTTAATAGCGTAGTGCCTTCTGATGTGGAAAGCCTGCAACGTATGCCCGGGGTAGGACGGAAAACCGCGAATGTAATTGCCTCTGTTATCTATAACAAACCTGTAATAGCTGTCGATACCCACGTTTTTCGAGTAGCCAATCGTTTAGGATTGGTAGATGCCACCACGCCGCTGGAAACGGAAAAACAATTAACGCGCTATATTGCTCCGGAATTGCGCCCTATAGCGCACCACTGGATAATTCTACATGGCCGCTATGTTTGCCTGGCCCGTGCACCTAAATGTGTAGCTTGTGGGTTGCGACTTTATTGCCGTTACTATACTACAAAGAAGAAAGCAACTTCTCTACCAAATTAATTTCTGCAAAGCACGCGCCGGTTAAGGTATTGAACCGTCCTGCTAAAACACCAACCAAATCATCTTTTTTCAAGTCATTACTCTCAACAAGTGATTTTACAATTACTTCTGCCACATCGTCTTTCCCCTCACGTGGGTCAATAAAAGAGCTGTGTACCCCGTAAGATAAAGCCAGTTCGCGCATCACATGCTTTTGGTAACACTTACTGAAAATTGTCATACTGGGGCGATAGGCACTGAGGTAGCGCGCTGAGCGGCCTGAAGCAGTATCACAAATCAAAGCTTTTATAGGTAAATTATTAGTAGCTTCCACCAGCATCTTTGATAAGGTGTAGGCCACCGGTGCAGTTACATGCAATAAATGTATATCAAGAACAGGGTGCAGATGTTCTTCAATTTCTTGTGCTATTTTGGTCATCACTTTCACCGCATCCAGAGGGTGGCTGCCGTTTGCTGTTTCACCACTGAGCATGATAGCATCAGCCCGTTGGTAAATAGCATTAGCTACGTCGCTTACCTCTGCGCGGGTGGGACGTGAATGTTCTATCATGCTATGTAGCATTTGTGTGGCAATAATCACAGGCTTTTTACGTCTATGGCACTTCTCCACCAGTTTACGTTGTATCACCGGAATTTTCTCAGCATGTATTTCTACTCCCAAGTCACCGCGGGCAACCATGATGCCGTAAGTATGGTCTAATATCTCATCAATATTGTCAACCCCTTCCTGATTCTCTATTTTAGCAATGATTTTTATATGACTTTTGCGACTATCCAATAACTCTTGCACCTGCAGCAAATCATTTTTGCTACGTACAAAAGAGTGAGCAATAAAATCAATTTCATTATCAATAGCCCAGTAAATGAACTCTTTATCTTTGGCACTTACTGCCGGTAACTCAATATGCGAATTAGGCACATTAACACTCTTGCGGCCTTTAATTACACCGGGATCATTCACCACACATACAAGAAAATCTTTCTGCTTCTCCTTTACCTTTAAGGCAATATCACCATCATCTATCAAAATAGTGGCGTTTTTATGAATATCATCTACGAATCCGGCATAATTAATGTACAAGCCTTCGGCCGAGGAAGCTTTATCCGGATTGCCATACACTTTAATTTCATCACCGGCTTTTACTTCAAAACCCTCACCGTTTTCCATAGGTGTGGTGCGTAGCTCGGGTCCCTTCGTATCAATCAGTATGGCTATGCGGTCCGACACCTTACGCACATTTTCAACCACCATCTTAGCTGATGCTAAGTCCTGGTGCGCTGTATTTATACGCACAACATTCATGCCGGCCTCAAATAAATTGCGTAAAAACTCAGGTGAACAATTCCGGTCGGAGATAGTCGCTACGATTTTGGTTTTCTTTAGAAGCATATTTTTCGTAAATTTGTCACAAAGATAGCAAAAAATATGTCATCTGTTACTAATCACTGGAATACAGCTATTGAAGATTTTGTTACATATCTTCGTTTGGAAAAATCTCTCTCCGATAACTCAATAGCAGCCTATCGCAGTGATGTCGAGAAACTACGCGACTTAGCTATCGTTTCTCAGCTCTCTTTTACAGATATAACTCCAAGTGATATATCCGCTTTTCTCACAACGCTTTTTGATAAGGCGGTCAGTAAACGTACCCACGCTAGAATATTAAGTGGGATAAAAGCATTCTATAAATTTTTATTGCTCGAAGAACGCATAAGTACTAACCCGGCCGAATTAATTGAGGCCCCTAAATTAGGACTTTATCTCCCCGACGTACTTAGCCTGCAAGAAATAGATGCACTAATAGCCGCTGTAGATGTTAGCCGTCCTGATGGCCATCGTAACAGGGCTATATTAGAGACACTCTATGGTTGCGGTTTGCGTGTAACGGAGCTCGTGACTTTACGTATTTCCGATTTGTTTTTTAATGATGGATTTCTTCGTGTAATAGGTAAGGGTGATAAACAACGCTTGGTGCCTATTGGCGACTCTGCCATGCGAGAGATACAACGTTACCTCCAACAGCGCAAAACCATGAAAATAGATACAAAAAGTGCTGATGTATTATTTCTCAATCGTAATGGCCGTAGCCTTTCACGTGTGATGATTTTTTCTATTATCAAGCAATTGGCTATCAAAATAGGTTTGACAAAAAATATCAGTCCGCATACTTTCAGGCATTCCTTTGCTACCCATCTGATAGAAAACGGCGCCGATTTAAGAGCTGTGCAAGAAATGTTGGGACATGAAAGTATACTTACAACAGAAATTTATACCCATGTAGATCGCAAGCGTTGGCAACGAAATATACTGCAGCACCACCCGCGGAGTAACTATTCGAAGTGAAAACTCAGTAGTAGCATGCGTGAATTCATTCTGCTGATAGCATCGCGGTAACCCTCAAACCCTTCGGCCACATTACCCGATACAACATTTGTAAATCCTCCCGAATATTTCAATTCCACCGCCAGTTTAAAATAATAGTTGTAAAAGTCGAAGCCGAAACCTGCTTCGTAGAAAGGTTCTACAGGAGTTAATCCGAAATATACACCTTTAGCCTCATTAACTTTGGAGCCAAGGTTATAACGACAATTCAAGCCGGCTAAAATATAGGGTCGGATATTACTGTGCCGGTTCGCTTCATACCTGATATGTAGCGGAACCTCTATATAGTAAGAATCAAAAGGCATCTTGTGTACCATTTGCCCCGAAGGATTATAAAAATTTAAATCGCGCTCACCAAAGCAAATGCCCACTCCGGAACGTAGATGCCAATTACGCTTGATCTTATAGTCAACAATTACATCAATATTAAAACCTAGGCCCGGCGTAATCACCTCTGCTTGTAAAACTGTTGGGGTTACTATGCTCGGGATATACACCTCTTGCATAGAGTTGGTTACATTGAAGTCAAAAAAATGTAAGCCCAAAGTCATACCGAATCGCCAGGTTCGCTGGTAATCGTAGTTCAGAAGATACAACTCCTGAGTTTGCATCTGCGCTTTTGTCGTAGTGGTTAACAAAAGAAAAAGTAATATGTAGCTTAAGCGCCTCATGGGCTATTTTGCAGCCGTGTAAAATCCACAGATGCCAAATGTAAAAGTTTTATAGTTAGGTCGTTTGAATTTGGCTTGTGCCAATTCTTTCACAAAAGCCTCCCGTTGCGTAAATGCTTCCACCGAGGCGGGTAGATAATTGTAGGCTGTACTGTGCTTTGATACCATGCGGCCCAATAATGGAATAATATATTTGGAATACCAACGGTAAAGTGTTTTCATTGGCTGTGACCGTGGCGTAGTGAATTCCAAGATGCCCAATTGCCCTTCCGGTTTCAGCACCCTATACATTTCTCGCAAGCCTAGTTGCAAATCTTCAAAATTCCGCACTCCAAAAGCAACCGTTACAGCATCAAAGCTGTTATCAGGAAAGGGTAGGGCAGTGGCGGAAGCAAGCTGAAAGTTAAGTTGAGAGTTGAGAGTTGAGAGTGATGAGTGTTCGTTATCTCTTATCTCTTTTCTCTTATCTCTTATCTCTTTCTTGCGCGCTATCTCCAACATACCTTCGGAAATGTCAATACCGGTAATGGCAGCGCCGGTTTTTTTATGTAATAGAATTGCCAAATCGCCCGTTCCTGTTGCTACATCTAAGATTTGCAGGGGACTATTTTTCTTGATTTTGGAAACCAAGCGGTTTCGCCAATATTTATCTATACCAAAAGAAAGGAAATGGTTCAAAAAATCATATTGAGGAGCAATGTCATTAAACATACCCGCAATATTCTCAGAACTTTTATCAAGTGGATTACTTGTTTTCACCCTTTATCTTTTACCTTTTTACCGTTTACCCAATGATCTTCCCCAGCGCATTGTCGTATATCTCTTGGTAGTCACGAACAAAACCAAATGATTCATCATCAATGCGGAATTCTCCTTTAGTGATATGTCCCAAAGTAGTTAGTGTAATATTTTGGCTACGCATAAAATCAATAAACCGCGTTTCCTTACCGGGGGAAACACTTACTACAACACGGCCTTGAGACTCTCCAAACAGAAAAGCATCTTTACGTATCTCAGCATCCGTAGTAATATCAAAACCTAAACCCTTAGGCATTGCCGACTCCATTAATGTAACAAATAAACCGCCATCAGACACATCGTGTGCACTATTGATTACTCCTTCACGGATAGCGCCCAGTAAGGCTTGTTGTAAGGCAAATTCTTCTTCCAAATTAAAATAAGGAGCAGGCGAGGCTTTCACGCCATGATAACTATATAAATATTCGGAAGAGGAGATATCTTCTTTTGAAGCACCTATCAAGTAAATCATGTCACCCTTCTCTTGGAAAGCCAGCGTTGTTTGATGTGCCTTATCTGTCAATATACCCAGCATACCTATCGTAGGGGTAGGGTTTACAGCTTCAGTACGGCCTTTAATATCAGACTGGTTGTAAAAGCTCACATTTCCGCCGGTTACCGGAGTGCCGAAACGCTCACAAGCTTTGCCCATGCCTTTAATAGCATGAACAAATTGCCAGTACACCTCAGGGTTGTAAGGGTTACCAAAATTTAAGCAGTTCGTAATAGCACATGGTTCAGCACCTGAACAAACCACGTTGCGCGCTCCTTCAGCTACTGCAATCATCGTGCCGATTTCAGGATCGGCTTTTACATAACGGCTATTACAATCCGTACATACCGCTAATGCTTTATTAGTGTCTTTAATATTTACAATGCCTGCATCTGACGGGTAGTTAGTGCTCATGTTCACCGTCCGCACCATAGAGTCATATTGCTCGTATATCCACTTCTTGCTCGCTATATTGGGATTGGCAGTTAAGGCCAAAGCCACTTCTTTCAGGCTTTGCGGTTGTGGAACACTATTAATATCAAACTTTTTATATTCTTGGAAATAAGCCGGTTCTTTATACTCCCTGTCATATTGAGGAGCACCTCCACCAAGGGCTAATGCTGCAGCAGGAACAACAGCTTTTAATTCGCCTTCATAGTAGAATTCTAATTTATCCTCAGCAATCACTTCACCTATAATTTCACAAGCTAAATCCCATTTTTTAAATATAGCTTCTACTATAGCTTCTTTACCTTTTTCTACTACCACCAGCATGCGTTCTTGCGATTCCGAGAGTAATATCTCCCACGCTTCCATGCCTTTTTGACGCATAGGAACCTTGTCCAGCTCCACGCGCATACCACATTTTCCACGCTCACTCATCTCGCTCGTAGAACAAATAATGCCCGCAGCACCCATATCTTGCATACCCACCACTGCTCCGCTCTTTATTAATTCTAAAGAAGCCTCAAGCAGGAGTTTTTCCATGAAGGGGTCACCCACTTGTATGGAGGGAATATCATTAGCAGAATCTTCCGTAATGTTAGCCGATGCAAAGGTCGTGCCGTGTATACCGTCCTTGCCTGTTGATGAACCTACTATATATACCGGATTATTTACACCGGAAGCCGTGGCAGATATAGTTTCGCCTTTGCGTACTAAGCCTATGGACATAGCGTTTACCAAAGGATTCACATGGTAACACTCGTCAAAATAAACTTCACCACCCACCACCGGAACGCCAAAACAGTTGCCGTAATGACTGATGCCTTTTACTACACCACGCAATAAAAATTTAGTGCGCTCATCTTTAGGATTACCGAAACGCAATGAGTTCAGTTGTGCTATGGGGCGGGCGCCCATGGTAAATATATCACGATTAATACCACCAACTCCCGTAGCAGCACCTTGTATAGGTTCTACAGCACAGGGGTGGTTGTGTGATTCTATTTTGAAAGCACAAGCCCAACCGTCGCCTACATCAACTAGTCCGGCATTTTCTTCACCCGCTTCAGCCAATATATGTTGGCCTTTTTTTGGTAAAGTTTTTAACCACTTGATAGAGTTTTTATAGGAGGCATGCTCACTCCACATAGCTGAGAATATACTCAACTCCGTAAAGTTAGGAACACGTCCTAAAATATCTTTTATCTTGTCAAACTCCTCAGGAAGTAAACCTAATTCTTTGGCTGTGTCGTAGTTTATTGGCTGCATGAGTATCAGTAAAATGTCGTAAAAAATAATTTAGAAAGTTACACTTACACGTAGAGTAGGTGTTCCACCGTTATATTGATCATCAAGGTGCAACAGGTCCCACAAAGCCACAACGGCTACGCGTGAACGTCCGGCCATGGTATAAATACCGGCACCGCAAGGAAGGAAATTGCCCCATCCGCTACCGTAGATGGAATTGTTATTGTCGTAATATTTTGCATCATATTCGGCGTGTACTACCAAACCTCCACGGTTTTTAAGCACCGGAATGTCTACCTGGCCGAAAATGCCGCCGCCATACACATTGGTAGACTGGCTATTTTGACTCCAGTATTGATATTCAAAAAGAACACCGGCAGATAATATTTGCGTAAAACGGTAGCCAACGTAAGGCTGTATTAAAACATTGGTACTACCGGTACCGAAGCTTGCACCCACGCCACCTCCAAAGTACATCTTATGAAAATCAAATTTGCAGGAAGAAGGTGATTTAGGGGTTGAAGCAGGCTGTGGAGCCGGAGCTGTAGTAACTGTAGTAGTAGCACTTGCTTGTTGTATTTTCGTAGTATCGGCTGTTTGTGCTGTTAAAGTTGAAGCCAGGCAAACAAGCAATAAGGTATTTAAAAGAGTTTTCATGGTCATTTTTTTAATGTTAATAGCATTGTAGTAACAAATATTGTGCCATTGGCTACATACTAACTATTTTCTTCCTCCTCAAAATCCAGCATGTTGTTAGCCTGTAGTATATTGTACCATTCGGCCAATTTTTTCATATGTGAGGTATATACGCGGTCACGGTCGTAATCGGGTAATACACTACCCATAAAGTTTTGCAGTGTGGCAGCATCTGATTTATGGTCAATAGATTTTCCGCCGTTATATACGTTCTTAATTTTTTCAAATACTTCTTTTAATGGAATTTCCTCCTTGTCCGTGTACATTGCCACATCACTCAAGGTTGTAATGCGCATTGAAGCACCGGCCGCCATGCGTTTTTTATCCAATAGCGATTCAACGATTATCCCGCCGCGGCTTTGTGAAACATACACAAATAGCCCGGGATATCCGGCAATAGAAAATACTTTTTGTAAATCGGTTTTCATATAAGGGTTAAAATTTTTTCATGAATAGCTAAAATTTGCGGTAACAGTGCGCTTTCCTCATTATTAATAATAGTGAAATCGGCTTTAGCATTTCGTTCAGTATCGCTCCATTGCTCTGCCATACGCAACCTGATTTGCTCTTCGGTACAATTGTCGCGTTTCATTACACGCTGTATTTTTATCACTTCAGGCGCCGATACGCTAATCGTTAAATCCATTTTTTCGGCAATGCCGCTCTCAAACAATATGGCAGCCTCTTGTATAACGTATGGTGCTTGTTGCTGTTCCGCCCATTCCATAAATGATTTTTCCACTAGAGGGTGGGTTAGTGCATTTACTTGCTGCAATATTTTTCTGTCATTGAATATAATATCAGCCAGGATTTTCGTCTGTAGAATATTGTCTATGTAAATATTGGGGCCTAGAAGCACAATCATAGACTCACGCAATCCATTGTGCCGGTTGTAGAGACCTTTCACAGCATCATCGGCATAAAAAACGGGTATTCCTAAAGTTTGAAAAACTTTGGAAACAGTGGTTTTGCCACTGCCTATACCTCCGCTAAGACCGATTTTGAACATCGAAATTAATTATTGCTGTCAAAGGACAAAGTTTCCGTAATAATCATCTCCATACGTACCGCATCACCTATAGCTTCTTTAATGGAATTTTGCAGGAGGCGGGTGGGGAGTGTATATTCTACAACATTATTTTCATCTACGGAGCGTGAAAATTTTGTTTTTTTTATATCAACATTTAATTCAGCGGGACTATGCATGTGCTGCATAATATAGAATCCTTTAGCCGTAACCCTTATGTATAGAATATTTGTGGCACACAAAGGGGTAGTACTACCTGTACTGCTATACACACATACACTATACGGTAAGTCATATGAGTATTCCTTTGTTAGCTTATTGATGCCCCAAGTAATAGAGGCTAACAATAAACATATAAGGAAGGCTAAGGCTTTCCGGTTGAATATCTTACTTTGAAACTGCATCAGACATGTCTTTCAATATCGTAGTTTTATCAAAGCGAAGTTTTACGTTTTGGTCTACTTCTACCAAGGCGTAAGTATCTTTAATTTCAACAATTGTACCATAGATACCACCGCTGGTTACTACTTTGTCACCTTTTTGCAGGTTTTCGCGGAATTTGCGCAATTCTTTTTGACGTTTTTGTTGAGGGCGGATCATGAAGAAATACATCACCACAAATACCAAACCCATCATTAACAGGAAACTCATGCTTCCACCGCCGGCACCTTCTTGAAGAAATACAAATGTTTTCATATTATATTATTTTAAAATTTACGTTTTTTGATAACCGTCTCTTGAATTAGTCCTCGACCGGTCTTGTTGATTACTCCGCTCTCCATAAGGGCTTGTATAACCTTGTCGAGTACACCATTCACAAATATATGGCTATTGCGGGTACTGTAGAATTTGGCAATTTCAACATATTCGTTGATGGTTACCTTTATAGGAATATTAGGGAAAGCAATAGCCTCAGCCATACCCATAACAATCAACGCCATATCTACATAAGCTATACGGTCTGATTCCCAGTTTTGGACAAATTTATGCGCCATAGTTTAATATTCTTTGAAATGCAACAGAGATTGGCGTAACAGTTCATATACATTTTCTTGATCATCTTTAGGATTGAACATAGGTACCATCGCTGAATCTTTGCTTTGGCCGGGTTGGAATGAACTCAGCGTTCGTAAAATAACAGTAAGCGCAAAACCGATATCGTCAGCCCAGTAGGGATTCATCTCTTCTATCTGGCTTTCCACCTTGGGCTCATCTTCAAATTCATTTCTGAAGAATTCTTCGAGTAGGCGACAATCTTCAGCAAAAGAATGTCCCTCTGAAGCCATATACTCCTTGTAGTAAGGGCGTTCCAGTACATTTCCGTAAATAGTGCGAACTATTTCGGGATAATCACGCCAGTTGAGTACATGCTGTGTACAGTACTTTTTCAACGCCTCATTCTCTCTAATGATGGCAATTAGTTCATTATTAATGAATTTTCTGTTTGGATTGGCTTCTGCTTCGGTTGGTTTAAACTTGCGCAAGCCGATTTCTATACGCTCTTCAGCAAAATCCGCTACAGTGACGATGGAGGACAGCAGGAAATGATAAAGATCATAAGTTTTTTCCAAACTGGTTGTTAGCTCATTCTCGGCGTGTATTAATGAATCATTGTCTGAGTAAGCATAACTGAAGAGGATCTTGAAAGCTTTTACACGTAAAAAACGGCGTGTCAACATAACGTTAAATATCTAATTTGGCTACAAAGATAGTTTTTAACATTCAAATATGCTAGAAAAAATAGAATTTATTTTAATTTTGCACTATTAACTTGGTAAAATAGTGCTGTTATGATGGGAAATTTTGAAAGAAACGATTACACCGAGCATGGTGGTGGTGACGACGTGTTTTCTAAACCTGTACGAGCAGGCAAGAGAACGTATTTTTTTGACGTGAAGGCAACCAAAGGGAAAGACTTGTACATCACGCTTACAGAAAGCAAACGCCGTATGGAAAATGACGGTCGTTTTACTTATGAAAAACACAAGGTGTTCTTGTATAGAGAAGATTTTGAGAAATTTAGCGAAGGCCTAAAAGAGGTGATAGACTACGTTCGTCAACATTCTCCGGAGCTGCCTTCACGTGAAGAAAAAGACTTCTCGGGTGGCGATTTCTAGATTTTGCTAAGCATATATCTCCTTCTTTGCTGACTTTAATGTGTTTTTCAGCAAAGACACTCTGGTCATGGGTCCTACGCCTCCCGGAACAGGAGTGATGTAGCTGCATTTGACTGCTACTTCATCAAACTTAACGTCACCTGCCAATTTGAAACCGCTCTTTGTAGCTGCAGGAACACGTGTGATTCCCACGTCTATAACCACTGCACCATCCTTTACCATATCGGCAGTAAGAAATTCTGGTTTCCCTAAAGCTGCAATAATAATATCGGCTTGCAAACAAAAATCTTTAATATTTTTAGTGCGGCTATGGCAAATAGTCACTGTGCAATCACCGGGAGTGGAGCGTTGAGATAAAAGATTAGCCATGGGGCGGCCCACAATATTACTACGGCCAATAACTACACAGTGTTTACCCGCAGTTTCCACCTTGTAGCGTGCTAACAATTCCATTATGCCATCGGGTGTTGCCGAAATATAGCTCGGTAGTCCAATAACCATACGCCCTACATTCAAGGGATGGAAGCCATCTACATCTTTGCGTGGG
>JAVBSQ010000172.1:0-5034 GCA_031556695.1 Bacteroidales bacterium
TCCAATGCTTGTAACACCATTTCAGAGGCTCTGTGTTTGCCTTGTCTGGAGTAGCCTGCAATGTGGGGGGTGGCAATATCAGCGGCGCTTAGGAGCTTGATGTTGATGTAAGGTTCTTTATTCCACACGTCCAGCGCCAGGAAATTGAGCTTTGACCGGTATTGGAGTAGGCTATCCTCGTTGATCACCTCTCCGCGGGAGGTGTTGATAAGGCATGTGCCCTCGCGCAGGATATTGAAAAAATTATTGTTGGCCATGCCGCGTGTATCGTCCCGTAGGGGAACATGTAAGGTAATGATATCGGCAGTGCCTAGCAGGTTGTCCAAGGAGGTGAAACCGGCGTTGCCCTCCTGTGCTTCCCTTGGCGGGTCGTTGAGTAGTGTGTGCATGCCTAAGGCGTGTGCGGCGGCGGCTACTAATTTACCTACGTTACCAACCCCTACAATGCCCAAGGTGCGGCCGGATAATGTTTTTTGTTCTCTATGGGCGATTTCCAATAGAACCCGGACCACGTACTGCATCACCGCGGGAGCGTTACTGCCTGCAGCATTGGCTACGGTGATGCCGTTTTTTTTGCAATAGTCCATGTCTATATGGTCGGTACCGATAGTGGCAGAGGCTATGAGTTTCACACTGCTACCTTCAAGCAGATTAGCATCACAACGGGTGCGGGTACGTATTAATAGTGCTTCGGCATCTTTCAAGTCTTCTTTTGAAGGAAGGCCGTTAAACCGGCTAATTATATTAAATTTGGAGGGCAGGTTATCTAAAAACGGTATACGGGAGTCAATTAATACATTCATAATGAGCAGATGCTGAAAAAATAACAAAAATTTATTCAAAATTTCATACAAAATTACTAACTTGCACGGATTTTAAAAGCAAAAATAGGATTTTAAATAAAATATTTATGTTGAAGGAGAAAAAAGTTTTACTATTTCTAACTACCTTGTTCGTGGTATTATCAACTTTTACGGTAACAGAGGCACAAGAGCGCCGTCGTAAAATAGGTAAGGGAGGTCGTCCTGTTGAAATTATGGCAGGGCTAGATGAAGCAGCCAGCTTTCGCGGACAGGGCGAGGAAGGTTTTAAAGAATGGGTTACCCGTAATCTTGAATTTCCGGAAGAGTGTTTGAGAAAAGGCATACAAGGTACCACACTGATAGGTTTTAATGTTAATTATGATGGCCATGTAGGAGATGTTCGAGTGGTTAGCGGCTATCATCCGGCGCTAGATGCAGAAGCTTCGCGTGTAGTGTCTACTTCGCCTGATTGGACGCCTGCATACAAGAGCGGTTCACGGGTGAAAACGCCTTTCAGCATTCCTATTATATTTGAATTCAGCCGTATAAAACAAAAAACGGCTTTGCGCCCTGCTATTTTGGTGAGCTACAAATCTGTTCCACAGCAATTTGTGGAGGAAAGTCCTAAATTTGAAGGGAAAGATTTTAATGAGTTTGTAAAATATTTCAATCGCATGTTGGTATATCCATACGAGGCCAAGCGTGCTAATATTGGTGGAAAAGTGTTGTTGAAGTTTATGGTGGGCGGTGATAAAAAGCTTTGGGCTGTATCTGCCCGCGGCACCAGCAAGCTATTGGAAGATGAGGTTTACCGGATCATGAACTTTTCGCGTGTGTTGAATGGTTGGACTGCCGGACGGGAGTCGGGACAAGACGTTAATACAGAGTGCATGTTGATGATTAAATTTGATAAAAATGTCAAAATTGCCTCCATGGATTTTGTTGACAGTCGTGAAACCAATTCACAGGTATATGAAGAGCCACTTTTCTTGGGTGAGAAAAACCATGATTTCCGTAAATTTGTGACTAATAACCTTCGTTATCCCATGTCAGCCCAAGAAAAAGGCATTGAAGGTACGGTGGTGATTGACTTTGTGGTGAACACTAAAGGTAAGGTGGATAGTATTCAAGTGCTGAACAGTTTGAACGCTCAATTGGATAAAGAGGCTATTCGTGTATTGCGCCTGCCTGATGCTTCACACTGGCAACCGGCAAAATATGACAAGAAACCGGTGAATCGTCACTATATTTTCCCTTTTATTTTTTCTTTAGACCAACTGTCTCCCCTGGAGCAATTATCCACTGATATTTTGATCTCTTCCTGTGATGAACTTCCTCTTTTCAATAACAGGCCTTACCTGGGGTTCTTTGATTTCATTGATGCAAATATTATGGATGTTAATCCCAATGAAACACGGTCAAAAACAGTATTGATTAGCTTTATTTTAGAGGCTTCAGGTAAGGTCTCAGATATTAAGAATATAGGTACTATAGGCTACAATGTAGAGATGGACGAAATAGAAGAAGCGGTACGCGTAGTATCACTTTCCGAAGGATATTGGACTCCCGCACAAGGCCGCAATGGTGTGGCTACTTCTGTGCAAATGGTGGTACCCATACGTTTCTATGAAAAATCGCGGTACGAGGACTAAATGCAGGAATTTTTATTGTCACTCAATTCTACGCAACGCGAAGCTGTAGTTAATTATCAAGGCCCCTCACTAATTATTGCCGGAGCAGGATCCGGTAAAACCCGTGTGCTTACTTATCGTATAGCCTGGCTACTAAAGCAAGGTGTGCCGCCACATAAGGTGCTGGCACTTACTTTCACGAATAAGGCAGCGAAGGAAATGAAAGAGCGCATAGGCAAACTGGTAGGTGAAGATAGCGCCCGCCATTTGTGGATGGGTACTTTTCACTCTATTTTTGCCCGCATATTACGCCGTGAAGCAGAGCAGCTCGGTTACCCGTCATCATTCTCTATTTATGATACTACGGATAGTAAAAGCGTTATTAAAAGTTGTATCAAGGAGTTGGGATTAGATGATAAGGTGTATAAGCCAAGTGCTGTGTTGGCACGTATATCTATGGCAAAGAATAACCTTATCACGGCCGCTGCATACCAAAGCAACGTACAGGCGCAGGCTGACGATGCAGCTGCCCGCCGTCCGCGGATAAGTGATGTTTACATGCTATATGCTAAAAAATGCCGTTTGGCAGGAGCTATGGATTTTGACGATCTATTGCTATTCACCAATATACTTTTCCGTGATTTTCCGGAGGCTTTGGATAAATACCGTCGACTTTTCACCTATATTATGGTGGACGAGTATCAGGACACAAATTACGCCCAGTATCTTATCGTGAAAAAATTGGCTGAGCCGGAGAAAAATATATGTGTGGTAGGTGATGATGCACAAAGTATCTACTCCTTCCGCGGCGCCCGCATTGAAAATATATTGAACTTCAGGAAGGATTATCCCGACTATGCGGAATATAAACTGGAGCAGAACTACCGCTCCACACAAACAATAGTGAATGCGGCCAACAGCGTGATAGAGAAAAACCGCAACCGCCTGAATAAAAAATGTTTTTCGGAAGCGGAAGAAGGGGAGAAGGTTGGTGTACTAAAGGCTTTCACGGATCAGGAGGAGGCTTTTTTGGTGGCGGCAGACATGACGGCTACGATGCAGGAAACCAATACGGGTGCGGGCGATTATGCTATCTTGTATCGCACCAATGCACAAAGTCGCCTGTTGGAGGAGGCCTTGCGCCGAAAAAATATTCCTTATAAAATATATGGAGGCACCTCGTTTTATCAACGTGCCGAAATTAAAGATATGATCGCTTACCTGCGTTTGGCTACTAATCCCAACGACAGTGAGGCTTTTAAACGCGCTATACAAACCCCCTCCCGTGGAGTGGGAGATACAAGTATGGGACACGTGGAGGCTATGGCGGGCGAGCGCGAGAAAAGTATTTATGCCATACTGCATGAGTGTACGGCAACGGAGATAGGGCTTCGTGCTCCGGCCTACGCCAAATTGGGTGATTTCTGTAAGCTGTTGGACGAATTAGCCGCAGAGCAGTTTCAGTTGGACGCGTATGATTTTGCCATGATGGTGGGACAGCGCTCGGGACTGCTGGGGGCTTATCGCGCCGACAATTCACCGGAGGGTATTGCCCGTTATGAAAATTTGGAGGAGTTGTTTAATTCCATTAAGGAATATGTTGATGAGCGCGCTGCAGAGAATGTGAATAGCGAGGAAAGTCAAGCGGTGAGCATACATGAATATCTGGAAAATGTGGCGTTGATTAGCGATCTGGATAGCGATAAGCCCGACGATCAGCCTAAGGTGACGCTAATGACGATACATTCTGCAAAAGGTTTGGAATTTGAGTATGTGTATGTGGTTGGCTTGGAGGAGAATCTTTTTCCGGCCGGCATGTCCATGCTTTCGCCCGATGATGTGGAAGAGGAACGTAGACTTTTCTACGTGGCTATCACCCGAGCTAAACGTAAGGTGACGGTGAGTTATGCGCAGAGTCGTTACAACTGGGGGAAGCCGGTATCTAACGCTCCCAGCAGATTCCTCGGTGAGATTGACCAACGCTATTTATCCACGGGTGTGGGTGCTGCTGAAAATTCTTCAGCAACACTTTCAGGTATTATCAGACCGAAGCAGGCTTACAAGCCTAAACCGGCATTAAGCAAGCCTCCTATTGCTAACTTTGTGCCCGACGACCCTGCTTTAATTAAAGAAGGACAGACGGTGGAGCATGAGCGTTTTGGTAAAGGGGTGGTTCAGACCATAGAAGGTGTTGCACCCAATGTTAAGGCCTTGGTGGAATTTGAAGGAGAGGGGGTGAAGACACTTCTGCTGAAATTTGCAAGGCTACGCATTATTTAACGGTTTTTCCTTGTTTATTGTTTTTAGTGGTGTTATTTTTGCACTACGTTCTTTGTTTTCCGCACGGTCTCAAGTTACGACTGAGACAATTCGGCGCTGTTTCATTAACCTTTTATAGAAATGTTGGAACTTTCAAATAGAAGTAGGAAAATGATTTAGCGCCCACCCTTTTCTAATATACATATTGTCTTTATTAGCCAATTACTCTCAAGAACTTTATTGAGAGTAATTGGTTAATCATTGTAGCAATGTTTCTACTCTATTTCGGAAAAAACATACCTCTTTGATTATCAGGCATATGTGTCCTATCTAAAATATAT
>JAVBSQ010000126.1:0-6706 GCA_031556695.1 Bacteroidales bacterium
TCCAAGTAAATACGTACGCCGCAGTTAGAAGCCTTGCAAATTTGCAGGGTGTCGGAGGCCAGTCCGTTTGCCACACTGATCATAGCGGTGGGCACGATATTGTTGTCGGCCATAATCTTGATGGTTTCTTGCTGCGCTTCGGGCTTGAGGTGGCGTTGTAATATGTAATTATATCCCTCCAACACAGGTTGTGCGTTGGGGTTGCTTTCAAATACTGTTTTCTCGCGACGGAGCAGTTGCAGTCCCATATAAGCCGCACCCAGGTTGCCGGTGAGACAAAGCAGGTCGGTGGGCTTAGCGCCATTGCGGCGGCTTATTTTTTCACTGTTGGCAGCACCAATAGCGGTAATACCTACGGTTAGCCCGTTCACTGAAGCGGTGATGTCTGTCCCCGCCAGGTCCAGCTCGTAGCGTATGCAGGCGGTGTTAATGCCGCTGGTAATTTCATCTACCTCTTCTACCGCAAATCGTTTTGACAGGCCCAATGAAACCATCACCTGTGCGGGAATGGCATTCATGGCATAAATTTTATTGATGGCGGCTACCACTGCTTTGTAGCCCAAGTGCTTTAGGGGAGTGTAGGTGAGGTCAAAGTGTACGCCTTCCAGCATCAGGTGGGTAGCCACTACGCTTTCTCTGGTGCTGTTGTTGATTACCGCAGCATCATTCTCCATACCGCCGACGGTAGATGCTTGTTTGATGGGGGCTGATGCAGCTATGCGGTCCAATAGTTTGATAAGGCCGAAATCGGCAATTTCAGTAGGTTTGGCGCTCATATTAAAACTCTGCATTCTTGGGTGTACGGGGGAAAGGAATAACGTCGCGTATGTTGGCCATGCCGGTAACAAAGAGGAGGAGGCGCTCAAAGCCCAGTCCAAAGCCGCTGTGCTCGGCCGATCCGAAACGACGGGTATCAATATACCACCAAAGGGTGCTGATATCCATCTTGTCCTCTTCAATGCGGGCCATCAGCTTATCGTAGTTTTCTTCACGCTGTGAACCGCCAATGATTTCGCCTATTTTTGGGAAAAGCACGTCCATGGCACGTACGGTCTTGCCGTCTTCGTTCTGCTTCATGTAGAAAGCCTTGATGGTCTTGGGGTAGTTGGTGAGGATAACCGGTTTCTTGAAATGTTTCTCTACCAGATAGCGCTCATGTTCGCTTTGCAGGTCTACGCCCCAGGATACGGGAAATTCAAATTTTTGTCCGGACTTCAACAAAATATCCACACCTTCGGTATAGTCGAGTCGCACAAACTCTGTGTTGCACACGCTTTGCAGACGTTCAATGAGTTCTTTGTCGTACATCTCGTTGAGGAATTTCAGGTCGTCCATGCAATGGTCCAAGGCGTAACGTACCAGTGATTTGATGAAGTCTTCGGCCAAATCCATGTTGTCCTTGATATCATAGAAAGCCATTTCCGGCTCAATCATCCAAAACTCGGCCAGGTGGCGGGGGGTGTTGCTGTTCTCGGCGCGGAAGGTGGGGCCGAAGGTGTAAATTTCCCCTAAGGCCATAGCGCAAAGTTCGCCTTCCAATTGTCCGCTCACGGTGAGGCTGGTGTGTTTGCCGAAGAAATCCTGACTGTAGTCAATGGCGCCCTTATCATTGCGTGGCGGCTTGTCCATGTTCAAGGTGCTTACTTGGAACATAGCACCGGCACCTTCGGCATCGGAGGCGGTAACAATAGGGGTGTGTATGTAGGTAAAACCTTTTTCGTTGAAATAGTTGTGTATGGCGAAGGCCATGGCGTGGCGTATGCGCAACCCGGCACCAAAGGAGGTGGTGCTGGGACGGAGGTGGGCTATGTCACGCAGGAATTCAAGCGTGTGCCCTTTCTTTTGCAACGGGTAGCTTTCGCTGTCGGCCGAACCGTACACTTCAATTTCAGCGGCTTGTATCTCTACGGGCTGGCCGCTGCCTTGCGACTCTACCAATAGGCCGGTAACACGTAAGCAAGCGCCGGTGGTCACGGGCTTTAGTGTTTCTTCGGAGATTTTAGTGAGGTCTACTACTACCTGAATATTATGTATTGTTGAACCGTCATTTAAGGCAATGAAGGCAATTTGCTTGTTTCCGCGCTTGCTGCGCACCCAACCTTTAACAGTAACTGTGGCACCGGTAGTGCTTTTCAGTAGATCAACAATTTTAATTCTTCCGGGAGTTTTCATAAAAATTAATTATTAACTTACAAAGATAGTAAAAAAAATGTTGTGTGGAAATTTTGGAGATCTGAAAAAAAGAAATACCTTTGTGATGTCTTAGAGCCACAACCATTATACTCTAGCCGATAGCTCATTCTAAGGCATACGTACATAATTTAACCACTTGTATTTATGAATACTGTAGCCTTTCAGCAACAGCTGAATAAAATGAATTTACCTCTGATTACAAAGGAGGGTATTTTAAATGTAATTGACATGAAAGTAGAAGATGAAAAAGATAGGCTGGTAAGCATGATGAACCATATGGAGGACCGTCTTACCCTAAAGATGGATAACATGGAGACTCGTCTGAATGCCCGTATGGATAGTATTGAAAGTAGTCTGAATGCCCGTATGGATAGTATTGAAATTCGATTGGACCAGCGGATTGATAAAGTCGAATTGAGAATAGACAATGTAGAGAAATCTCTCGGTAAGCGTATGGATCTTATGCTTTGGTTTATGGGAGTGGGTTTTACCTTACTATCTGTTTTAATTTCCCTTTTCGGTCTGGCGGTGGTTAATCATTAAATTTTTCCAAAAACGCCTTAGCCTTTTGGATATCTACATACATCACGCGGTCCTCCTTGAGGAAAGCTACCTCTTTACGGAAAGCAGCCAGTAAATTCTCGAGTATGGGCGATGTCTTGGTGGGACGGCGGAAGTCCACGCCCTGTGCGGCATTCATCAATTCAATAGCCAAGATATATTCCACATTCTCTATCACCTTCAAGAGCTTGGTAGCTGCGTTGCCGCCCATGCTCACATGGTCTTCCTGTCCGTTGGACGATACAATACTGTCAATGGAAGAGGGGGTGCTGTAGCCTTTATTTTGATTCACTAAAGCAGCAGCGGCGTATTGGGGTATCATAAAGCCCGAGTTTAAGCCCGACTCGGCAATAAGGTATTCCGGAAGTTCTCTCAATCCCAATATTAATTGGGCGGTGCGGCGCTCGGAAATATTACCCAGCTGGGTGAGGGCTATAGCCATGAAATCATAGGCCAGGGCCAAGGGCTGTCCGTGGAAGTTACCGCCTGAAATTACCGCATCATCATCGGGGAATACAATAGGATTATCGGTTACCGAATTAATTTCGGTGAGCACCACCCGTACAAGGTAGCTGAAACTGTCTTTCACTGCTCCGTGCACCTGAGGCATACAGCGGAAAGAGTAGGGGTCTTGCACATGCTTTTTGGGACGGGCAATAAGTTCGCTTCCTTTTAAAATATCACGTAATGCGGCAGCGGTACTTATTTGTCCATCATGTGGACGCACTTCATGCAGGCGGGCGTCAAAGGGTTCCACGCGACCGTCAAAAGCCTCTAGTGAGAGGGCTCCGATAGTGTCGGCTTGTTTTAATGTGCGGGTTATTTTCAACAGAGACACTACACCGTGGGCGCTCATGAACTGTGTTCCGTTGAGTAGTGCCAATCCTTCTTTGGATTGCAGCTTCACAGGCTCCCAACCCATCTGTTTCAATACATCAGCGGCGGCTTGTTTCTTGCCTTTGAAATAAACTTCTCCTTTTCCGATAAGCGGAAGGAACAGGTTGGCCAAGGGGGCTAAGTCGCCGCTGGCGCCTAATGATCCGCGGTCATATACTACGGGCAGAATATCGTTGTTATAAAAGTCAAGTATGCGCTCAATGGTAATGAGTTGTGCTCCGCTATAACCTAAAGAGAGGGCGTGCGCTTTCAATAAAAGCATGAAACGTACGATCTCGGGCGCTACCTCGGAACCTATACTGCAGGCGTGCGACATGACTAAGTTTTCCTGCAACTGTCCTAACTCTTCGTGTGATATTGTTTTGTTGTACAATGAACCAAAGCCTGTTGTTACACCGTATACAGGCACACTGTGCTTCTCCATTTTTTGATTGAGAAAGTTGCGACAATGAGTAATGCGTTGACGCGACTCATCAGAGAGTTCAATCTTGTGCGGGGTATCAAATAATTGTTGTAATACTGCTAAATCTAAGGCTTGTGGTGTAATATAATGTGTTTTCATAGCGTTTTATTTTCTGATGATTTGTATTTCGCCGTGCATACCTATTTTAATGATAGAAGAGGGTGTTTGTGTCGCGCCCTTTTCCCATTCTTGAGGGATTACGAGGTTCACTCCTTGTTTTATAGCATCACTAATAGCTTCAAATTTGGCAGGCGTATTTTCACCTGATATGTTGGCTGAGGTGGAAATGATAGGCTTTTTGAAAGCGCGCAGCAATGCGGTACAAAAATCGTGGTCAACAATACGAATGGCAATACTTCCGTCCTCCGCCACTGCATTTGGGGCTAATCCGGCAGCTTTCGGATATATAATAGTTAATGGTTGGTCGCTCACCTCAATGAGAGAGTACGCCATTTCCGGCACTTGTTGTACATATCGTTCCAACATCGTCAACGCATCAACTACAACAATCAGGCTCTTGCTGTCTGCCCTTTGTTTCAAGGCATAAATTTTTTCTACCGCTTTCTCATTGGTAGCATCACAGCCTATGCCCCATACCGTATCGGTAGGGTAAAGAATTAGTCCGCCCGATTTAAGGATGTTGACGGATTCTTGTATAATAGCAGTATTCATAGTTTACATGAGTTCCTGGTAAACAGACCAGAGGTTTTTAGCAATATGTTCTTCGCGGAAATTTTGTGCATGCTCCAATCCCATAGCAATCATCTTTTGTCGCAATACCTCATCGGTAAGCGCTTTGTTCAAGGCGTCAGCCATGGCCACATGGTCAAGCGGGTCAACGTATAAACTGCCCGGGCCACCGGCTTCCGGCAGGCTAGATGCATTTGATGATACCAAAGGCACTTTGGAGTTTAAAGCTTCCAAAGCAGGAATGCCGAAACCTTCAAACAGTGAAGGAAAACACACTACACCGGCTTGCTGGTATATGGCCGGCAGATGATTAAAGGCGGTACGAGGTAAGAAAACGATACGGTTCTCTAAATTATTTGCCGTAATGTATTCCATCACGCCCTCAAGGTATGCAGTGGGTTTACCTACAACGACCAGTTTCTGATGAGCTGGGAGCAAGTTTAAAGCTTTGACCAAGGTGAGTAAGTTCTTACGGTCTTCAATGGTGCCTACACACAAAATGTAATTATCCGGCAGTTTGTAGAGGGATTTTACATTGGCTTTTTCACGCGGGGGACTTTCCCGGTAAAATTGCGGATCACAACCTTGATAAACCAAGCGGATTTTCTTTTCGTCAACACCAAAAAAGTCAATGATCTCTTGTTTTGTTTGCTCACTAATAGCAATAATCAGGTCGGCGCGCTCGCAGGCAGAGCGGTATTTATGGGTGTAAATCCAACGGTCAATGCTGTTATAGTATTGCGGGTAACGCAAGAAAATAAGGTCATGTATGGTCACTATGCTTCGGGTCTTAGCCGGCAACCTTACCGGCAATTCAGCCGTGAGGCCATGGAAGATATCAATGCCGTCAAATAATAAGTCGGTACCTAATCCGTAGTAACGCCATACGGAAGGCAGGCGTTTAAGTAGGCCTTCCGGTTGGTGAATATGTACATTAGGCTGACTTGTCAAATATTGTAATGGATTATTTTTATAGAAAGTGGTATATAGAAAATACTCATTATTGGGATAATAGTCTGCTAAAATAGAAATAGTGGAACGACTATAGTTTCCCAGTCCCGTAAAATTTCTAAAAGCTCTTTTGGCGTCAAATCCTATTCTCATGGTATTATTTATTAGGCAAGGTTAATGTTGTTATGACCGGATAGTGGTCGGAATATTTTATTTGTGGTATATTGTAATTGACAATGTTAAAAACAGGATCGTAAAAGATATAATCAATACGTAAGGCCGGCCAAAATCCGCGATAGGTGGAAGGAACACCTTTGCCGGCTTTTATAAAAGAATCGTTTAGTCCGCTTTTCATTTTACGATAGGTGTAAGACAAGGGCATGTCGTTGAAGTCACCGCAAACAATAACAGGGAAAGGAGATTCAGCAATATGTGTAGAAATAGTATCCACCTGTTGTGCCCGCTTAATAAAGCCGGTCTTTAATTTTTTTGATACATTTTTGATTTCCTCATTCCGTGATTCTTCTTTCTGTACACGCACGGAAATATTTTCAAGATTAAGGCTGTTGGACTGCAGGTGGTTGTTGTATATACGCACGGTGTCGCCCTGTATGAATAAATCAGTGTAAATACAACGGTTGCTGGTTTCGGAGAAGAGAAAACTTCCGCGCTTAATGATAGGATATTTGCTGAAAGTGACTATTCCAAATATCACTTTACTTTTACGTGTGGAATAAGAGTAGTAACGGTAGGGGTATTGATGAAATGCGCGGTTCAGATTAGAGGTGTCACGATCGGAAAATTCCTGCAAACATACAATGTCTGCTTTTTCTTTCTCTATAAACTCTACAATGGCAGTTAGGTTAACAGCAGTTTTTTCTTTTCCCATTAATCCGAAGAGATGCACGTTGTAACTGATAATTTTAATTGGTGTGCCCGTTATTTCCGTGC
>JAVBSQ010000127.1:0-11572 GCA_031556695.1 Bacteroidales bacterium
TTGACCTCAACAAAATTATGATTGAACAGCAGCCTTTGTTTGACAACTACCCGAATATCTTATTTACCATTAACAGCGATGTTAAGGAGGCTAATGTAAAGGGGCATCTGGATCAGATTGGCCGCGTACTGATGAATATTCTCACCAATGCCGTACAGGCTATTGATGAAATCGAAAATGGAAAGATCGCATTACACCTTCAGGAAAGGGAAAATTTCTACTGTATCACCATTGAAGATAATGGCACAGGTATTGATGAATCAGCACAAGCCAAGCTTTTTGTGCCTAACTTCACCACCAAAAAAAGCGGCAGTGGACTGGGCTTATACATCTGTAGAAATATAGTGGAAGGCTATGGCGGGAGTATTACTTATCATCATTCAAGTATGGGAGGCGCCTGCTTCACTGTGTGCTTCCCAAAAGCAAGTTGAGAATGGAAAATTGAGAGTTGAGAGTTAAAATACAATGCCTTGAACTCTCAACTTTCAACTCTTAACTTTTAACTATCTTTGTACCCACCAACGGGCACGGAGTTTCTGAGCCATACGCCTTACCGGGGCTGTATAACGTTCTATTTTTTCAGCGTAAATATCACTAATCTTTATCAATATACCGGTCTCTTCCACTCCGCCAAAACCAGGATTAATGGCTGTACCAAATACCTTCATAGAAGGCGAGAGTTTCATGTATGAGTTAATGAGCGGCGGAATATTTTCACCTAAGGCACGTACTTCTTTCGAAAGAATAAGATAGTCTTCTTTATAATCTTTGCCTACAAAAACAACTTTCATCTGATCCTCGTCCATGTTTGTTTGCAAGGGGTGGATAGGAGTTACCAATTTATCGTGGTCGGCAAAATGCTTACGCAGGAAGTACAATAACATATTACGTGCCTCCGCATTATAAGATACATACATGGTTACTTTTCCAAAGAAATAATTCACCTCGGGATAGCGCAACACCAATGCACCCAATCCGTCCCATAAATTATCCAGAGCATAAAGCCCCTTACTGCGCAGTTGTGTACTTTGATAGTTAGGCTGTACAAAAGAGCGCCCCAACTCTATAGTACGGGGCAGGTACTTATCTACAAATTTTTCAGAATACGCAAAAAGTTCAGAGGTCGCCAGGTCGGACACCTGTGCCACTCCGGTGTAAAGATAACGATAGCCCCCCAATATTTCTTTTGCCTTGGGATCCCACACTATAAGTTGTTTATAGGCATTTTCATTGGTATCAAACTCATCTATATCTATGCTTTTTCCGGTACCTCCACCTGATGCGCGGAATGAGATTTCACGCAACCGTCCCACCTCTTTCATTAAATTAGGTGATTCATGTGCAGTAAATACGTACAGTTTATTTCCTCCATTATTAGTATGGCGGACGAACTTATCGGGACTCAATTCCCGCATAAGCACTTTACGGTCGATAGGGGGGATTACAGCTTCCATATTATTTCACAGGTTTTAAAGCATACGCCTTTTCTCTTACAAATTGGGTCCACTCTTCAAGCGTTTTACTTTTGTCAAATATCTTATAGGATATAGGCTCTCCAATATACACATTATAGTGAGCACCTTTCTGCTTAAAAAATTCGCCGGGCAAATAAAACATTTCTATATTGGCTTTTATACCTAACCGCTTGCGGATATTAGCCAAACGGTAAAAAAATTTGGAGTTGTGCCCGTCAAAATAAATAGGTACTATATCACGTTGGTAATAAATAGCTTTCTGTATAAAATTCCGTTTCCACGGCAGGTCGGTAATCTTACCATTGATACGGCGTGAGCACAATCCTGCAGGAAAATTCAGCACTTGGGTATTTTCGCCCGAATAAATTTCTTCCAGTTTGGCAGCATATTCGGTCGACTGGCGTCCATGCTTGTTTACCGGCACAAAGACCTCACCGAAAGATGGAATATAGGTGAGCAGGTCATTCACAATAAAACGAATATTTTTGAAGCGCGTCCCTATGGCACTCATCAGCACCAAGCCGTCAAAAGCACCCAAAGGGTGATTCGAAGCAAAGACATAACGTCCTTCAACAGGAATATTTTCTAGACCATGTGTAGTATAAGAAGCTTTGCTATGGTCAAAAATAATAGCGTTCACAAAGTCAATCCCTTTGTTATGGCCATAAGTATGCACAATATAGTTCACATCATCTTGATGAACGGCTCGTTTGATATAATTCAGCACAAAGCGAGGTATCCATTTCAACAAAACGGGATTTTTAGCGGCAATGAGTTTCTCCAAACTGAGAAACTCGGGAATAGATGATTGATCACTACTCATGACAAATTTTCCGGGTAAATTTACCTAGCAAAGGTAGACAAAAAACAAGAGAATAAAAAACAGGAAAATAAGATAAAACTCCACTATTTTGATTACCTTTGTAAGTTAAAAATAAGGAAAGCCTATATGAGCGATAACAATATACTAACTAAATTAGAGGGACTTACAGAAAAATACCATCAGGTAAGCGAGCAGATTTCAGATCCGAACGCCATGTCGGACATGAAACGTTATATTGCTCTGAATAAGGAGTATAAAGAATTAGAACCTATTGTAGCAGCTTGTGCCAAGTACAAGAAAACAATTAACGACCTGGCCTCTGCTAAAGAACTTCTCTCCGGCGAGAAAGATGAAGAGATGCGCGAGATGGCCAAAATGGAAATTGAGACCATAGAAGAAGCGCTACCCAGCATGGAAGAAGAGATCAAACTGTTACTTATTCCTGCCGACCCGCAAGATGGTAAAAACGCCATACTGGAAATACGCGCCGGCTCTGGTGGCGATGAGGCTTCTATCTTTGCAGGCGACCTCTTCCGTATGTACACCAAATTTGCAGAGAAAAGGGGTTGGAAACTGGAAGTAACCAACTCATCGGAAGGTACTGTAGGTGGATTTAAAGAAATTATTTGTGAAGTTAAAGGTGCCGGTGTGTACGGCGTATTAAAATATGAAAGCGGCGTACACCGTGTACAACGTGTGCCGCAAACCGAAACACAAGGCCGGGTACATACCTCCGCGGCATCAGTGGCCGTGCTGCCTGAGGCCGACGAGTTTGACGTGGAATTGAACATGGGTGACATACGTAAAGACACCTTCTGTTCGTCGGGCCCCGGCGGACAATCAGTGAATACCACCTATTCGGCCATTCGCCTTACCCATATTCCTTCGGGTATAGTGGTGCAATGCCAAGACCAAAAATCGCAAATCAAGAACTTCGATAAAGCACTGGTGGAATTACGTACCCGTCTCTACAACTTAGAGTACGAGAAGTACCTCAATGAAATCTCAAGCAAGCGTAAAACCATGGTGTCATCGGGCGACCGCTCAGCAAAGATCCGTACTTATAACTACCCTCAGAGCCGTATGACCGACCACCGCATCAACTAAACCATGTACAACCTGCCCGTATTTATGGACGGGGAGATTGATGAGTGCATAGACCTGCTGCAAGTGGCCGAAAATGCCGAACGACTGAAAGAGAGCGATTTATAATTGTCGGTGTCGCTTTTTCATAATTTCCACAAAAAGAGGTGTCGCTTTTTAGAGTTTTTATTATCTTTGTGGTATAAAAGATAATAATTTCAAGCGATGGAAGACCTCCCGTCATTTGGAGTAGAGCGTGGTGGCTATGTATGCACATGGTGGTTCCTTGTTAGATTGTCAGAGCTTATTGGACGATTTGATCTTATCCCTGCAATCGGGACAAAAATTCATATACTCCAAAGCGGCCTCTAATGCCAATCACGCACAGATCAAAGAAAGTATAGATTTATTACGATTGGCAGGTCTTATATATCCTGTTACCCACACTTCTGCCAACGGACTCCCGTTAGAAGCGGAAGTAAATACGAAATTTCGAAAATATATTCTACTTGACACCGGTATCCTGCATCGCTTTCTAAATTTAGACATGTCAAAATGGCTGATAAATGAAACGCTGGAGCAAATCAACAAGGGTGATTTGGCCGAAATGTTTGTAGGTCTGGAAATACTAAAATCCGCGCCGGCAAACCACCCTCTGCATCTCCACTACTGGCAGCGGGAAGTCAAAGACAGCAATGCTGAAGTTGATTATCTCGTTCAACGTAACATGGACATTATTCCCGTAGAGGTAAAGTCCGGCACATCCGGAGCTATGCAAAGTACACGTAAATTTTTATCTGAAAAAAAATCACCTTACGGCATACGCTGTTCGCTCGAAAATTTCGGACAATTGCCGGACATTAAAATCTATCCGCTATACGCTGCTTCCCTCTTAGCCTCTTCGTAGTTTCCTATCTATATATAAAAGCAAAGTGGGCAGGGCTTACGCCTGTTATCTTTTTCAATATTTGTTGCCCTGCGGCAGTAAATCCATATAGTACACCGGGTGAAGCATAATCACCGGCATCTGTTACGTAAATATATTTCGTAACCGGATCCACAGCAATACCAAAAGGTGTTACAATAGTGGCATCAGTACCATCGTGGATAAATCCGCCGGGAATTACGGTTTGTGTTTTAGCATTGATCAAATCATAAGTATAGGCAGGATTCCAATTCTCATCATAGGTTGAGCCCAATACAAATACACTATCACCGCACACATAAAGGTTGGATACGGGCATGTCAAAATTTTTCACTACCGCGTCTGTTGTGGTGTTTACCACATATAGCGCTGCAGGCACGTCATAATAATTACCGAATGAAGACACATACAAATTTCTATAAGTATCAGGCTTCACCCATTTCAAATTAATCGCCACCTCAATATCTTTCACCTTTGTAAAGGTAGACAGATTAATTACCGAAAGGGTGTTGTCATACGTAGGTGCCCAAGTCTCGTCATAAGCCACAGAGTTAGCCACATACAGCAGGTCTCCCACTACGGCTAATCCTTCCGGCCTCAATCCCACCAAAACCTTATTAGCAATTTCCATAGTGCCCGTATCAATTTCCACCACCATACCCTTCGACGTTGTTGCATCAATAGAGGTGCCGTCATAAGAAGTAACGTAAGCCTTACCTCCGGCAAAAGTAATAAAACGGGGTTGTTTAATATCAATTGTTTTTATACGTTTGGCATTGCCCGCCTGCATAATTTCCACCTTATTGGAACCGTTGACCACCGCATATAGCTTTGAACCGTACACAGCCAAATCATTGCCCGTATCCCCCAAGCCGAGGGTGGCGTCAGGATTTACGGTGGTATAAATATTACGGGTATACGTTAAAAGGCTGTAGCCAAAATAATCCAATGAGGCATCATTGTGATTCATGATCCCCTCATTCAAGAGATAAAAACCCTGCACTACCTTCACGTTAGGATCTACAGGAATAATTACATCATCTTTGCGGCATGATGCTACAATTATCAACAGCAACAGTAGCCCTGCCGCTTTCCACATATTTATTTTCATAATTTAAATTTCTACACTTAATGCTATACGAAATGACCTACCCGGCATAGGAAAATTGCGCACCACATCATAATTTTGATTAAAAATATTATTAACTTCAACGTTGATTTTCGAATTGATTTTTTTATACCGGAACTGCCAACCCAAGGCCACATCACTAGTGTAAAAAGGTTGCATATAGTTCTCGGGGATATTAGCTTTCTGGCTATAGCGTTCACCCGTATAAATAAAGCTATAGTTCAAAGACCAAGCCCGCCACAAGGCAGCCAATGTTGCAGAACCGCTGTGATGAGGAGTGTAAGGAATTTGATTGCCATAGGTAGCGCTTCCTTTAGTAACATCGATAGCCTGTTGGTATGTATAATTTAAACCTATAGTAAAAGTGAATAAGTCCAAAGGGTGCAACACTGTATTGGTATTCACCTCAACACCGGTAATCTCCGTTTCTCCCAGGTTCATCATAGTCCAACGAAACAAGTTGGCAGCGGGCATAGCCACAATTTTATCTTTTACACGATTATAATACACATCACCCTGCACGGAAAATTGTGTAAACAGACCCTTAGTATTCAAAATCCAGGTAGCACCCACATCATATTGCGTAGTATATTCAGGTTTCAAGGAAGTATTGCCTGCAATAGTATAATAAAGTTCACTAAAGGTAGGCATACGAAAAGACTGCTTATAAAAAGCCCTTAAACGAAAAGTTTTGCTGTTAAAAGGCTGTAAAGAAGCAGATATTACCGGCAGCAATTCCGCACGGCTATCTCCTGAAGCATATTCTTCCACCTGATCATCGACATAACAGGCCATAGCACTGGCTTGCACGGATAATCGCTCCCAGTGCAAATCAGCCGATAGCACACCGAGATAAGAATAGCGTGTGGGATAAGGGAAACGATAGACGTCGGCTGCCATTGTATTGGCAGAAAAATCAGCAGCCAACGACATATCGTACCAAGTGGTAAAGCGATATAAATTCACCAGGGAAACATATATTTCATCTTGGTCATAATGAACATTTATAGGGTTGGAACTCGACATATATTCGGGGTCCACATAATTCAGGTAGTCGTGGCTATACTTCAGGTTAAACAATAGTTCATACTTATCACCAAAAACCTGTTGCGCCATGCCATGTACAAAAATATTACGGTCGGATTGACGCTGGTGGTGATTAAAATTATTAGCTAATACAGCACCTGGCAAGCCTCTTTCCGAATTATAAATATAGGCTTTCAGGCTGGCATTACCGGTAGGGCTCCATCGTGCAAATAGAGTCAGCTCGGCACGCTCCGCCTCTATGTCGCCATTGGTACGCGTTGCCGTAGTATCATATACGCCATTAGTGTAACGGTATTTATATTCCCCATTTGAAGTGAGGTATTCGGCATTCGCAGCTAATGAAAAAACGGAAGATATTTTTTGCTCCCAAGATACCGAAGGATTAAAGAGCCCAAACGAGCCGGCTTTTATACCCACGTTCCCATGATAACAGTCTCCTTCTGAAAAAGATGGTGTACGGCTTTTCAGAAATAGGGTATTAGACGCAAAAAAACCTTTAGCCGGTTGAAAAATAGTTGATTTTTGCCCATTATACAATTGTATTTCTTCAATATTATCCAATGAAAATTTGCTCAGGTCTACTTGTCCATTTTGCGCATTGCTTACCGGCATGCCATCATAAAACACTGCTGTGTGGGCACTTCCCAAGCTACGTACATTAACGGTTTTTAGTCCGCCTACCCCGCCGTAGTCTTTCAACTGCACACCGGAAAGGTAACGCATGGCATCAGCTACAGAGAGACTGTTCAGGTTTTTTAGATAATCGCCCTTGAGTGATTGCACCGGCATGGGCGAGGCCACATTAAAACGACTGCGCGAAGCCACCATAAACACCTCATTCAACAGGCGAAAAGAAGAAGTATCAATAGGCTCAACAACATCAGCGGGAGTGTGAGCCATAGCAGTAGTGAGGGACAAAAAACTTGTCCACACAATAAGCCATAATGCCCTAAATAAATACCTGCCAAAGCGGGAAACCGTCATGATGCTTTATTCCTCGAAAGCGTTAATAAATAAACTCGTATTGGCAGGTCTCCTGACTTGTTCCCATATTGAACCACCTTCCCGCTGCACTCACCGTGCAACAGTGGCGAAAATGTTGTCAATATGTTGAATAGAACTTACAGTAGCGGGTCTGTTCAGGACTTTCACCTGATTCCCTTTTCATCGTACCACTCATCATGGTAGCGAACCAATATTAAGCGCAAAGGTAGATATTGGAAAAATGATTTCCAAATAAAAAAGACATCATTCTGTTTAACAGGACTTTAAAACAAGCTCCCGATTTGGAAGACAATAAATGATAAAATCCAAGCCAGAATGGTATTATAACTCATAGAGAAAATAGCAAACTTCCAACCACCCTCTTTTTTGATAGCCGCTATAACCGCTATACACGGAAAATAAACCAAGGTGAATAGCATAAACGAATAAGCTACCAAAGGATTAAACACCTTCTCCCCTTCCCGTGGGCCGGAAAGGTAAGTTTGTTGTTGCAATTTCTCTTTCAATGAGGCGGAATTTTCATCTGCTCCATCTTCCGCGTGGTATAAGATACCCATGGAGCTAACCACTATTTCCTTAGCAGCTAAGCCCGAAAGTACACTCACCCCCATTTTCCAATCAAAGCCCAAAGGCTGCATGGCTGGTTCTATGAGTTTTCCTATCTGTCCCAGGTAAGAATTATCTTGCGAAGTTTTATTTGCAGGATAATAATTCAATGCCCAAATTACCACGGAGGCAATAAGGATAATGCTTCCCATTTTTTGCAAATACTGTACCCCCTTGTTCCACATGTGGCGGGTAGTATTTTTCAGCGTAGGCATACGGTAAGGCGGTAACTCCATCACAAAGGGCGCTTCCTCTGCCTTAAACACCGTTTTCTTCAATAGCAGGGCTGAAAATACGGCCAATAAAATACCAATCAAATAAATAGAAAATAGCACCAAGCCTTGGTTCTTTGGGAAGAAAGCGGCAATAAACAAAACATACACCGGCAAACGGGCGCTGCACGACATGAAAGGCGTTATCAGCATAGTGAGTAGCCGGTCTTTGCGACTCTCCAAAGTACGCGTGGCCATCACCGCCGGCACGTTACAACCAAAACCCATCAACAGAGGGATAAACGACTTGCCGTGCAAGCCTATTTTGTGCATCACCTTATCCATAATGAAAGCGGCCCGCGCCATATAGCCCGAGTCTTCCATCAAAGAAATGAAGAAGAAGAGAATTAAAATATTCGGCAGAAAAACCAAGACTCCGCCAATACCGCCTATCAACCCGTCCACCAACAAATCACGCACAATTCCTAAGGGCAACAGGTCATTAAATACGGAAGCTAACCAGGTAAATCCCGCTTCCAGCCAGTGCATGGGATAACTACCCAAAGAGAAAGTAGTTTGAAACATTACCCACAAGAAAAAAATCAGCACCGGAATACCCAAATACTTATGTGTAATAATAGTATCAATAGCCGTTGACAGGCTCTGCTGATCTTTCTTTCCGCGTTGGTAAGTTTCCTCCAAAGCACCTGTAATAAAGCCGTATTTAGCATCGGTAAACATAGTCTCCACCGTATCGCCCAACTTATACTCCAACTTCCGGCACTGCTGTTCTACCAACTGCAAAATATGCCCCGTATTAGGCAAACCGGCAATGCAATGACTAATATTTTTTTCGTTTTCCAACAACCTGATCGCTAAAAAACGGGAAGAAAAACGTGCCACGAGTTCCGTGTTTTTTCTCAACTCCGGCTGTATTATTGCTATTGCATTTTCTATATCTTCGCCATAATTAATATGCACATGGCGCATGTCAGGATCCTTATCTTCAAAAGCATCTATCACCTTATCAAACAAATCGGACAAGCCTTTCTCCCGCTTGGCCACCGTAGGCACAATAGGCATACCTATCATTTTCGACAAATCGTTGTAAGCCAAATGTGCTCCGGACTTTTCCAATTCATCATACATATTCAAAGCTATCACCACCCTGATATTGACATCAAGCAATTGCGTGGTAAGGAATAGATTCCGGTTAAGATTAGACGCATCTACCACATTAACCACCACATCAGGCATAGCCTCCAACAGGTGCTGCTGCACATACATTTCTTCGGGCGTATAACCGGTAATGGAATATGTACCTGGGAGGTCTGTGATATTGATGATATAACCCTTATGTTTAAGGGTAGCCGTTTTTAAATCTACAGTCACGCCGGCATAGTTACCCACATGTTCACGTGCACCGGAGGCCGCATTAAACAAAGTAGTTTTGCCACTATTGGGATTACCGACCAGCGCAATATTTATCGTTTTCGACTTCTCCTGAATGGTACGATATTTTTCATCATCAATGAAGCCGGTGATAGTACCCTGCTCCACCTGTACATCTTCATCAATGCTCACCACCTCCACCATAGCTGCCTCACTACGGCGCAGAGACAGGTGATAACCCATGATTTCATATTCAATGGGATCTTGCATGGGCGCATTTTTGATGACTGTGATGATTTTATTTTTTACAAATCCAATCTCAATAATCCGTTTACGGAAACCACCATGGCCCAACACACGAATGACCATACAACGGTCACCTGTTTTCAAGTCCGATAAACGAAGAGTTGTTGGTTGATTTTCCGGCATCTGCAAAAATTTAATGTACAAAGATACTATTTATCACTGAAGCATACAATCCCTAAATGTAGGGAGTAGCTAAATTATGATAAAATGACTATCTTTGTTCAGAAATCAAAGAAACAGCTATGACATCTAAGGAATTATATGAGCAAATCAAGGCCAAACGCAGTTTTTTGTGCGTTGGTTTAGACCCTGATATGGAGAAAATCCCCTCCCCCCTGCAAAACCACGCAGAGCCCTTATTTGCTTTCTGTAAGGCTATTATAGACACCACCGCAGCTTACACTGTAGCCTACAAACCCAACCTGGCTTTTTTTGAAGCGGCAGGTGCCGCCGGCTGGCTACAACTCGCCAACATTGTTGCATACATTCGCCAACAGTACCCCGAAATATTCATTATTGCCGACGCCAAGCGTGGCGACATAGGCAACACGTCCAAACTTTATGCCGAAGCATTCTTCAAAACAATGAATGTGGACGCAGTAACCCTCGCTCCGTATATGGGTCGCGACACGGTGCAGCCTTTTCTCCGGTATGAGGGTAAATGGGCCATTGTATTAGCTCTCACCTCCAACCCTTCATCTGCTGACTTTGAGCTGACAGAAGAGGCCGGCAGTGGAAAAAAATTATATGAAAAAGTAATAGAAACCTCTAAGGAATGGGGTTCTACTGACAACTTGATGTATGTGGTAGGCGCCACGCAAGCCTCCATGCTACAGGGAATACGCCAAATTATTCCCGACCATTTTTTACTGGTACCCGGCGTGGGCGAACAAGGCGGTAGTCTTGAGGAAGTGGCCCGCTACGGCATGAACAGCCGCTGTGGACTACTGGTCAACTCTTCCCGGGGCATCATCTTTGCCGACAAAACCGAACGATTCGCGGAAGTGGCCGGTGAGAAGGCCCATGAACTGCAGCTCCAAATGTCAGGGTTGCTGGGACAGGTAACAAGGGACAGGTAACAAGGGACAGGGGGACGGAAAACAAGCAACTACAATAAACACTACTCATTATTATGACCACACATAAAGACCTAGAAATTTGGAAAATATCTATAGCATTAGTTACTAATATTTATGAGATCACTAAGCAATTTCAAAAGATGAACTCTACGGAATAACAAATCAAATAAGGCGCTCTTCTGTTTCTATTCCATCAAATATAGCAGAAGGTGCCGGACGACATTCCGACAAGGAATTTATACAATTCCTATACTATGCCCTTGGCTCCTTATCAGAATTAGAAACTCAAATAATAATATCTCATAATCTAGGATATATAACTAACGACACAAAAAACTCCTTAGAGGTAACTTTTAAATCCTTATTTAAAATGTTATCCGGACTTATATCATACAGACAAAAAGTAAATAATATGTCTCTTATCTCTCGTCCCTTGTCCCTTGTCCCTTGTCCCTTGTCCCTTGTCCCTTGTCCCTTGTCCCTTGTCCCT
>JAVBSQ010000177.1:0-18376 GCA_031556695.1 Bacteroidales bacterium
TGGCTGCCGGGTGGTTGTTTACATTTATTTTTGTCCACACACATAATTTTTGGTTATTGGCTGCTATCAGCATAACCATGTTTGTTGCTTTATTTATAGTTATAGGTTTCTTATTGCAGCGTTTTGTGGTAAAAAAAATTACGCCGATATACAAAACATTTTACAGTATTGAGAATATCCGCAAGGATCTGAAGGCACACAAACCGAATATGGACATGGTGGACAGGGTGAACCGTGATGTGGTGGACTGGGCGGCAAAAAAGACAGATGAAATCAGTCGTCTCTACGAGTTGGAGCGTTTTCGCAAAGAGTTTTTAGGCAATGTGTCGCATGAATTAAAAACGCCCATTTTCAATATTCAGGGTTATGTGCTTACCTTACTTGACGGAGGAATGAATGATCCTGAAATCAATAGAAAATACTTAGAGCGTACGGAGAAAAGCGTGGAACGCTTGATTAATATCACTCAGGAGCTAGATGTAATCAATCGTTTGGAAACAGGCGAAATGCAAATGAGCATGACCTCTTTCAATATTGCAGCCTTGGTAGAAGAGATTTTCGACGCTTTTGAAATAACGGCAAGAGACAAGCAGATCAATTTACGTACACAATGGGTGCCGGGAGGTAAGATAATGGTGTATGCAGACCGCAAACGCATTTCACAGGTATTGATCAACCTCATTGGAAACTCCATGAATTATGGTCGCGCCGGAGGGGAGACTACAGTGTCATTCACTGATATGCCCAACCGCGTTTTAGTGAGTGTGAAAGATACCGGCATAGGTATCAGCGCAGAAGCGCTGCCCCGCATATTTGAGCGCTTCTATCGTGTAGATAAACACCGTTCACGTGAACATGGCGGTAGCGGGCTGGGACTAGCGATTGTGAAACATATTATTGAAGCGCACAATCAATCCATTAATGTAAATAGCGAGCTGGATAAGGGAACTACGTTCTCTTTTACACTTGACAAATCAAAATAAACAGTTATGACAGATTTTTTAACCATTACATGGAATCCTGATCCGGACCTGATAGCTATAGGCCCTATACATATTCGCTACTACGGCGCTTTATTTGTTGCCGGATTTGTGGCTGCCTACTATGTAATGTTGTACGTTTTCAAGCGAGAAAAGGTGCCCGTAGCATTACTGGACAAACTAACAATTAATATTGCCGTAGCCACTTTAATTGGTGCACGTTTGGGACATTGCCTGTTCTATCAGCCCGACTATTTTTTAGCCCATCCACTGGAAATTATTTTACCGGTACAGTTTGAACCGCACTTCCGTTTTATTGGTTATCAGGGATTAGCCAGTCACGGTGCTGCCATTGGTATTTTGATTGGTATATGGTACTGGTGCCGTCAAACTAAGAAGCCGTATTTATGGCTGTTAGACCGGATTGGCATTGTAGTAGCACTAGCGGGAATGTTTGTGAGACTGGGCAACCTGATGAATTCAGAAATTTATGGCGACGTTACCACGCTGCCTTGGGGTTTCATCTTTGTACATGCCGGTGAAAGCCTTCCGCACCACCCTACCCAGTTGTATGAGGCACTTTCTTATTTACTCATTTTCTTTTTACTTTTTGCTTTATATAAGAAGAAAACAACAACCTTACCCCGTGGTTTTTTGTTCGGTTTATTCCTTATCCTTCTTTTCTCCGCACGTTTTTTCATTGAGTTCATCAAAGAACCGCAAGTAGGGTTTGAAGTAGGAATGACACTGAATATGGGACAGTTGCTCAGTTTACCATTTGTGTTGGCCGGAGCCGCACTGCTGGTATGGTCTCTAGTACAAGGTAAAAAGGTACAGGGTGAAAAGGTAAAAGGTAAAAGGTAACTGCTTTTTAATTCGTAATTTTTAATTCGTAATTCGTAATTGATATATGGCTTTACAGTGTGGAATAGTGGGCTTGCCCAATGTAGGAAAATCAACTTTGTTTAATTGTTTAAGTAATGCTAAGGCGCAGGCGGCAAACTTTCCGTTCTGCACCATTGAGCCTAACGTGGGCGTGATTACCGTTCCGGACAAGCGTTTGGAAGAACTGTCGAAAATAGTGAAGCCACAGGCGGTGCAGCCTACCACTGTAGAGATTGTGGATATTGCAGGTTTGGTGAAAGGCGCCAGCAAAGGTGAGGGCTTGGGCAATCAATTTCTAGCCAACATACGTGAAACAGATGCTATATTACATGTGCTGCGTTGCTTTGATGATGGTAATGTAATACACGTTGACGGCTCGGTGAATCCGGTGCGCGACAAGGAGATTATTGATACGGAATTGCAATTGAAAGATTTGGATACGGTGGAAAGTCGAATCAGCAAGGTGCAGAAACAGGCGAAAACAGGAGGTGACAAGGCTGCCCTACGTTTATATGAAATACTAGTGCGTTATAAAGAAGCGTTACTACAAGGCAAATCGGCCCGCTCGGTAGTGTTTGATAATGCGGAAGACCGCAAGATGGCGCGTGAGCTTTTTCTGCTTACGGGAAAGCCGGTGTTGTATGTGTGTAACGTGGACGAGGGTTCGGCGGTGACCGGCAACAAATATGTGGAGATGGTGCGTGAAGCAGTAAAAGATGAACAGGCCGAAATACTGGTTGTTGCCGCCAAAACCGAGTCGGAAATTGCGGAGTTGGAGACTTATGAAGAGCGTCAGGAGTTCCTGCAGGAAGTGGGTTTACAGGAGTCGGGCGTGGTACGTTTAATACACTCCGCTTATAAGCTGCTGGAGCTGGAAACTTACTTTACCGCCGGTGTAAAAGAAGTGCGGGCATGGACGTATATAAAAGGCTTTAAAGCGCCTCAGGCAGCCGGGGTAATTCACACCGACTTTGAAAAGGGCTTTATCCGTGCAGAAGTGATTAAATACGAAGATTTTATCCGCTTGGGATCTGAGGCTGCCTGCCGCGATGCCGGCAAACTCAGTGTGGAAGGAAAAGAATATATTGTACAAGATGGTGATATTATGCATTTTAGATTTAATGTATAATTTTCAGCCTTTGATTTTCGGAAAATAAATGCCATTATTGCCTTTGATTTTCGGAAAATAACATCTATCTTTGCCTTTGATTTTCGGAAAAATAAGCCGATTTTCATCTTTAGGCATGGAAAATACTTATTTTAGACGTATTATAGACGATGAGTTGCTTCGGTGGAGCCGGCAAAAACAGCGTAAACCGCTTTTGTTGCGCGGTGCCCGTCAAGTGGGTAAATCATCGGCGGTAAAAGAATTGGCCAAACAGTTTGAGACCTTTGTTTCTATCAATTTTGAGCGGCTGCGGACTATACACCACTTATTTGAAAGTGACTTAGAGCCTCGCCGGTTATGTGAACAACTATCCGCCTTTCTCAATATACCTATCATTCCCGGAAAAACATTGTTGTTTTTTGATGAGGTCCAGTCGTGTCCTGCCGCCATCAGCTCTCTCCGATATTTTTATGAAGAATACCCGGAGTTGCATGTTATAGCAGCAGGTTCATTATTGGAATTTGCGCTGGAGGAATTACCTTCTTTTGGTGTTGGCCGTATTCGCTCGATATTCATGTACCCTTTCTCTTTTGATGAATTTTTAGAAGCCCGCGGCTTATCTTTATTAAAGGAGGCTAAAGGCAAGGCCTCGCCGGAAATGCCGCTGCCGGAACCTATACATCAGAAACTACAAGAAGAACTAAAGAAATTTTTAGTGTTGGGGGGTATGCCTGAAGTGGTTAAAGAATATGTTATCAATAGCGATATTTTAGCCTGTCAACAGGTGTTGGACGACCTGATTATATCACTACAATCCGACTTTTCAAAATACAAACAACGGGTTCCCTCCTCTCGTTTGCAGGATATTTTTGAATCGGCAGCACAACAGTCGGGCAACTCCTTTGTATATTCAAGAGTAAGCACTGAAGCCAACCAAAAGCAGGTTAAAGAAGGGGTAGATTTATTGGTAAAAGCCGGATTATTAATCCCCGTATATTCCACAGCGGCTAATGGTATTCCACTGGGCGCGGAAATCAATCCTAAAAAACGTAAATTAATATTCCTTGATACGGGATTACTGCAACGTATTTTAGGTTTAAAAATAAGTGATATTCTATTTGCAAATGATTTCAGCAGCATTAACAAAGGGGCAATAGCAGAACAATATGCAGGATTAGAGCTTTTAAAGTCCGCTTCTTGTTACGAGCTTCAACAAAGACTTTATTATTGGCAGCGAGAAAAACTAAACAGCAATGCAGAGGTAGATTATCTTATTCAAGAGGAAGAAAAAATAATACCCATAGAAGTGAAAGCGGGCACTAAGGGTTCCATGCAAAGCCTTCATCTTTTCTTAGGTGAAAAGAATGTGGAGAAAGGGATACGCACATCATTAGAAAATTTCGGACGCTACGGTAACATTGATGTTTACCCGTTATATGCACTAAGAAATATCAGAGAAACATAATTGCTACTGCAAGCTCCAGGTGCTGCCTTCTTTAGTGTCTTTGACTACAATGCCCAGGCGCACGAGTTCATCACGCACCTTGTCGCTGGTAGCGAAGTCTTTGTTGGCTTTAGCCTGATTGCGTACCTCCAACACCATCTTCATTAAACCGTCAAGCAGGCCGCTGTTGTTAGCTTGCTGCTGTTCATCGGCTATACCTAAGGAGTCAAACAATATGCCGGAAAATAGTTTTTTCAGCATGTCTATATCTGTGGCGGTGAGGGTATCTTTCTTGTCGTTGGCAGAGTTTATGATGCGTACAGCCTCTTGCAGGTGGGCAATGGTGAGCGAGGTGTTTAAATCGTCACTCATGGCAGTATAACATTTTTCTACTATTCCGGTAATTTCTTCAGTACGGGTAGAAGTGGCAGAAGGTGCTAATTTACCTAATGTTTGCACGGCTTCCAAAATACGTTTCAATACTTTTTCGGCGGCCTGCATGGCATCGTTGCTGAAATCAAGAGTGCTGGTGTAGTGTGCCTGCAGCATAAAGAAGCGCACGGTCATTGGGGTGTAAGCCTGTGCCAACAACTTATGGCTGCCGACGAACATTTCTTCGAGGGTGATAAAATTGCCCAATGATTTACCCATCTTCTGACCCTGATTGGTAATCATGTTGTTGTGCATCCAGTAGCGGGCTGCTTCGTGCCCTTGCGCTGCCACACTCTGTGCTATTTCGCACTCGTGGTGAGGGAAAAGCAGGTCCATGCCACCGCCGTGAATGTCAAAGGTGTCACCGAGGTATTTGGTGCTCATGGCAGAGCACTCGAGGTGCCAGCCGGGAAAGCCGTCGCTCCAGGGCGAAGGCCAGCGCATGATATGTTCGGTCGAGGCTTTTTTCCACAATGCAAAGTCAAAGGGGTTGCGCTTATCGCTTTGCCCATCGAGGGTGCGGGTATTGGCTTGCATATCGTCGAGCACGCGTCCTGAGAGCTTGCCGTAGGCATGCGACTGATTGTATTTTTCCACGTCAAAATAAACCGAACCGTTTTCAATGTAAGCAAACCCGTGTTCAATTATTTTTTTGATAAGTTCTATTTGTTCTATGATATGTCCTGATGCGTGTGGTTCAATGCTAGGCGGAAGCACATTAAGAAGGCGCATAAAGTCATGATAGCGGTTAGTGTAATACTGTACCACTTCCATAGGCTCCAGTTGTTCCAATCGCGCTTTTTTTGCAATCTTATCGTCACCACTATCGGCATCATTTTCAAGGTGGCCCACATCAGTGATGTTGCGTACGTAGCGCACCTTGTAGCCTATGTGTCGCATATAGCGGGTGAGCACATCAAAGGTGATGGCGGAACGGGCGTGTCCCAGGTGCGGATCTCCATATACGGTAGGGCCGCAGACATAAAGGCCGACATGGCCTTCCACTAAAGGTTTAAATTCTTCCTTTTTACGGGTGAGGGTGTTGTATATGAAGAGGGATTTCATGTTATTACAATGTACTTGCTTTAATAATTTTATCTTTTACCTGTTTCCATGTCAATTTTTCATCTTTCAACATTATGGGCCAATCCGACAAGTCCACATCATCAAAATAGCATAGGCTTTTTATGGCATGAAAATCTGACTCTTGTTTATATTTTTTTGTAAAAAACGACACAGTCTGCTTAAAGGAAAAAATATCTAATAAATAGTAAATATCTATAAAATCTTTTACCCTAGTTCCATTGCCCGCAATAGCATTCACCTTCATTGCTGAAATGTCTTCTAATGATGCCATGTGTACACCCTCTTCCCGGATAATACTTCCGATCAGTGGGTATTTATGAGCTAAAATGTCCACTTTGATTCCGGCTATAGTTGCGTTGATTGTATTTTTATCTCGATAATTTATATGAAGATCGTATCCGGTTAAAGCTGCTATTACTTTATCCACATCAAAATCTTCTGTCGTAAACAAATCTATATCAACAGACGTACGATGCCCTGTCTGTAAAGCAAGAGCTGTTCCGCCCACCAATATAAAATCCTTCAACACCGGTTCTTTTTGCAGCATTTGGATTAATTCCAATGTGCCTGATTCAACTGTTTCTTTATGTAACATCTGAATTGTTCTTTTGGAATATTAAAAAATGTACTCACATACGACAAAGTTTTTTTATCTAAGTACCCTGCCTTTACAATCTCTTCTTTAAACACATGTGAACCATAATGTTCTAACAATAATTGAAATTCACCCCAAGAGCCCCTTGTAGTAACACGCTCAATAATGAGCCGCTTATTGGCCTCCCAATCCAAACTGCCAAAATCAACATCCCAAAATAATGTTTTATTAAACGGTAACATACATTTACACAATATTCAATTCAACGCCACAAAACAACAGGATCAATATGATTGCACCTATGATTATGCGGTAAATACCAAATGCTTTAAAGCCATATTTGGTCAAGAAACTTATAAATCCTTTGATGGCCAGCATAGCCACAATAAAGGCCACCAAGTTGCCAACCAGCAAAACAAGAAGATTGTCTTTTATCAAGTCTACTCCACCGGGGAGCATAAATAATTTCAACAGCTTATATCCCGATGCCGCAGCCATGGTGGGCACAGCCAAAAAGAAGGAGAACTCGGCTGCCGTTTTACGGTTCAGGCCTTGCGACATACCTCCGACAATGCTTGCCATGGAGCGTGATACACCGGGTATCATAGCCAAACATTGCGCCAAGCCCACGAGGAAACCCTTACGGATAGTAACGGTTTGGTCTTCGTCCGGCTTGTTAAACCATTTGTCAACAAAGAGCATGAGCACACCACCCAATAGTAGTGTCACAGCTACCACCACCACATTTTCGAGTAGTTGGTCAATGTAGTCATTCAGTAAAAAGCCAAATACCAATGCCGGTATTACGGCAATAGCCAATTTTACATAAAAATTTACACTTTGCAAAAAGCGGCGCCAGTATAAAACCAGCACTGACAAGATGGCGCCAAACTGGATAATAACTTCAAATGCTTTTACAAAGTCGTTACTCTCTATACCCAATAGTTGCCCGGCAATAATCATGTGCCCGGTAGATGATATGGGTAAAAACTCAGTGATCCCCTCTACAATAGCCAAAATAATGGCATCAAACAGGCTCATTATTCTTGCTCTTTGGTTGTTTTAGGCCTTTTCATGATGGCGTAGATCTCAAACAAGAAACCGCCAACAATAAGTATAGGTGCTAAAGTGATGCGGCGGAAGCTGAACAAGGCCTCGCCGTTAAACACGTTAGGATCATTGCTTTTTCCTCCGGCCATGAGTATATAGCCCAAAAGCATGATGCCAAAGCCTATGGCTATGAGGATATAATTTTCTTTGCTTAATACAAGGTTGCCGGGTGCCTTTTTGGGGGCTGCTTTTGGTGTTGCTTTGAGTGCCATATGAGGGGGGATTAGGGGATTAAGAGATTGGGGACATAATTATAGATAGAGGCGGTCGGTGCTTTTACGAATAAAATTATTTACTGCTACAAGCGTAGAGATAAAGCTAATAAACATACCCAAGGCAATGATGCCGGAAAAAAGGGCGAGCAACAGGGCCGCATCAATAAAGCCCATAATTTCGCCAAATTCATTTTGCAACACATACAGCACGCCGGTAAGTAATACAATAGCTATAACGCCGGAGAGAATGCCCTGTAACAAGCTTCGCCATAAGAAAGGGCGAGTAATAAACCAAGGAGTGGCACCCACCAAACGCATGGTGTTAATGGTAAAACGACGGGAGTAAATACTCAGCCTGATGGTGTTATTAATGAGTACCAAGGTAATAAAAAACATGAGACCGATAAAGACGGACATCACGAGTCCTATTTTTTGAATGTTTTTGTTGACCAACTCTATGAGTGAGCGTTGGTAGCTTATTTCACGAATGTGAGGAAGCGCTGAAAGTTCTTTTTCAATGGAAGCCACACTGTCCACAACAGCATACTCCACATTGAGCTTGGCTTCAACCGCTAAAGGCAGGGGATTGAAATCAAAAACGGCCATGAAATCATCTCCCAATAAATTTTTCATTTCATCGGCAGCCTGCTCTTTGGTAACATACTTGGTTTCACGCACATAAGGGGTAGCATCCAATTGTTTGCGCACCCAGGCAGCATCAGCTTCAGTAGTGGTCTCGTCCAAGATGATGGTGAGGGTGATATTTTCTTTGAAATAGACGGAGAGGCGGTGAGCGTTAATAAGTAATATACCGGAAGCGCCCAGCAGAAAAAGTACCAGGGAGATACTCACCAATGCCGAGAGGTAAGAACTTACCATGCGACGAATACTGATATTTTGCTCGCGTCTTGCCATAAGAACCACAAAGGTAATAAAAAGAAGTTAAAAGGGAATAAGGTACAAGGTAAAAAGGTACAAGGTCCAGGGTATTTTGTTACCTTGCACCTTTTCACCCTTCACCTTGTACCGGTGTTATTTACGCAATAACTTCCCGATTTGCAGGAACATATCGGTGAAGACCATGTTGGCGTTGCCGTTTTGCCCTATATGTCCAAGAGCTAAATTAAGCTGCTGCAAAAGTTCTTCAGTGTTACGCTCATTCACAAACGGAGAGAATTTGCGGGCAAACGCTTCCTCTTCACCCATAAGGTAGACCGCTTTTTCAGCACCACGGTTGAACATATAAGTTTCGCGCAGGAGCTGCTCGGCATAAAGAAGGAAGTTTTTTTGGCGTTCGCGACCCACCTTGGATAGCTCGTCCAGCCAATCAAGCAAAGCCAGGAAGTTGCCGGCATACGCATTGCGCATCATGAAAGCAAACCAGTCAAAGTATTCATTTTTATCCGTGTCGCTCTGCATTAATTGTAATGCACGACTGTAGCTTCCTTCGGCCAGATGAGCTATTTTTGCAGCTTGTGCCGGAGGTAATGCCTGTTGCTGTATAAGCACGTCGGCTATGTCCGGCTCGGAAATGGGTGGCACACGCACGGGCATGGTGCGGGAGAGAATGGTTTTAATGACGTGGTTGGTATCTTCGCACACAAGGAGAAAGACCGTTTTGTCAGGCGGCTCTTCTACCAGTTTCAACAGCCGGTTGGCAGCCTCAGCACCCATGCGCTCAGGTAACCAAAGTATCACTATTTTGTATTCAGACTCGAAGGATTTGTAGTTGAGTTTTTCAATGATACGGGTGGCCTCATTAACACTGATGCGGCCCTGTTTGTTCTCTATGTCGAGGGCTTGATACCACTCAGCCTCCGTGAGATAAGGGTTGGCTAAAAAAGCTTTGCGCCATTGTTCCAAAAAGTGGTCGGTGATAGGTTTTTTGTCCGAGGTAATGCTTTTAGTACTGTTAACGGGTACCGCAAAGTGGAGGTCGGGGTGTATGAGTTTCTGTATTTTATTGCAGGAGGGACAAATGCCGCAGGAGTCGGTATCAGTGGGGTTAGCGCAGTTCAGGTATTGGGCATAAGCCAAAGCCAGGGGTAAGTTACCGGAGCCTTCAGCTCCAAAAAAAAGTTGGGCATGGCTAATGCGTCCGCCCCTCACGGTTTGGATCAGCTTTGCTTTTAGCGCGTGTTGGCCTATGACTGATTTGAATTGCATGATACAAAGATAGGAAAAAATCAGGATATCACCATTTCACAGCGAGTACAATCAAAAGAGAGCTGTAAACGCAGACCGTTATTAAGGAGGAAGAGGGGTTCCTGCAGTTTTTGTGCAGGTGTCTGCTTGGGACAATAACCCATTTCAAATTTGAGGCAATATTTGGTGCGCATCAGTTCTGCCTTAGCGGGCTTTTCTATCTCAAAGGCTTGGTGTATTTTTTGCACGCCGTGGTGGCGGTAGAACTGTTCGGACAAAGCGTTGGTGATGTTAGCGCGGTAGTCAAGTTCCACTGCGGGGTAAGGCAGATTGTTGGGGACAATGGTAGCTTCTGATTTTTCACGCAATATCTCGCGGGTTTCTGCTAAAGCATCAACTAATGAGCGGCGCATGGCATTAAGGGTAGACAAGGGAAAATAAACATCGTTGGGATTGTTAATGCTCACCACTCGAAATTCAAAGGGCGTACCACCGGTTTTCTGTAAGGCGTTAACAATATTATCAAGGTTTCGGGATATATTTTCGGCTTGTGAAAAGGTGTTTTCTTCGTGTAAGGTTACTTCAACTCCATCTTCATCTTTGACGGTGATGAGTATCTCTTCGGCATCCACTTCAAAATATACAGTTGCTGTTATTTTCCGTTCGACCGGTTGCTGCAGTTGTTTTTCAAATTCATGATCGTGATTACGATACAGGATAGCACCTACCTGTAGTCCCTGGGTGTTGGTGAGGCCTATTCTATTACCTGTAATTTTATTAATAAAGGCGCCGCAGAGTTTTTCGCGCGCATCAAAAAAGCAAATTCCATCAGCATTGTGTAAGTCTTTTTCACCTTCATACACTACCTCTTTGCCATTTATGGCTATTACACGCCCTACCTCCTGCCCTATGGCTTTGGCAGTATTGAACGAAGCCATTTTCTGACGTTCACCATGGATAAAATATTCGGAGAAGCCACGGGAGAAAGTATTTTCAGGCTGTGGCGTGAAGGTATAAATGGATTTTCCGGAGGATTCTTTTGTATAGTTTATGCCATCAAGCAGGGTGTCTATATGTTGTCTGTAATGGCTTACGACATTTTTCACGTAGCTCTCATTTTTCAGGCGTCCTTCTATTTTGAAGGAGGTGATGCCGGCTTGCATCATGTCATGCAAGGCGTGGCTGCGTTGCATATCACGGAGGGAAAGGAGATGTTTTTCGCGCAACAAGGTTTTTCCTGCAGCATCAATCAAGTTGTAGGTAGCGCGACAGGGTTGTGCACACACACCGCGATTGGCGCTGCGACCGGCTACGGCACAACTGAGGTAACATTGTCCACTGTAGGAAACACATAGGGCACCGTGAACGAAAGACTCCAGGGGAACGGTAGCTTGCGCACGGATAGCGGCAATTTGCTGCAATGATAGTTCGCGCGCCAATATTACGCGTTGAAAGCCGACGTCTTGCAGGAATTTTACTTTTTCGGGTGTGGTGTTATGTGTTTGCGTGGAGGCGTGGAGAGGTATGGGCGGCAGGTCCATCTCCAGCAAAGCCATGTCCTGCACAATCACAGCGTCACAGCCTACGTTATAGGCGTCATGCACCAGTTTGCGCGCATGTTCGAGCTCGCGATCAAAGAGTACGGTATTAAGGGTGAGGTATACTTTGGCATAATAACGATGGGCGTATTGAACCATTCGTTCAATATCGCCCATTGTATTTCCGGCTGCTTCTCGTGCGCCAAACCGGTGTGCAGCTATGTACACCGCATCGGCGCCGGAGTCAACCGCTATTTTTCCGGTGTCATAATTTTTTGCCGGAGCTAGAAGTTCAATCTTTATTGGCACAGCGCTTTAACTTTTGCTTCTGCAAAAGCCTTATAGGTGGGGTCTGCTACAATTTGTTTGTAGTATTCACATGCTTTGGCTTTGTTGCCTTTAGTTTCATAAGCTGTAGCCAAGCGGTAGATACTATTCGTTTTGTCTTTGGCTGCAGGGTCAGCGGCTAAAACAGCTTCATAAGCGGTAATGGCATCGTCCCATTTTTTCAATTCACTGGCTGAAAGGCCAATGAAGCGTTGTGTTTGCATGTTGGCTTCATCATAGCTGGCTGATTTTTGAGCATTTTCCAACACGGTAGCCCATTTTTTTGCAGGCTGAGCAGCAGCAGCACGTTTGAGGTAGGTGATGCTCAATTTTTTCTTGGCATTAGCCAGGTCGGAAGCTTTAGCACCTTCCATACCAACAATTTGTTCAAAGGCCGCAATAGCGCCGGCTTCGTTTTTAGCCTGTTCTTGTGCCAAGCCTATACGCAAATAAAGGGTTGAATTATTTTTATCATATTCCAAAGCTTTGTTGTAGTCGGCCACACCTTCAGCAAATTTACCGGCTTCCACATTGGCGTTACCCATCATGGTGTACGCTTGGGGAAGAAGGTCTTGTATGGAGGCTGCAATGTCATCATCATTATATTTAGTAGCCAGAGCCTCAGCCTGCGCCAATGTTTTAAGAGCAGTAGCATAGTCTTTGTCTATCACTTGTTGTTTACCGTAGCTGAAATAGAATTGCGGAATTAATTTTTCACAGTTGGTTTTCACGGTCGCAGCTTGTTCTTTTTCTTCTTCTGCTTCCACTGCCGATGCTATTTGCGCAGCTTTTTCTATGTCGGCAATGGCCTTGGTATATTGTGATTCTTGGAAAGCTTTAATACCACTGTTATACAGTTCAATGGCTTCATTAATTTCTTGTGCACTCAGGCAGCTGAAAGATAATACAGCGAAAAGCACTGTAACAGAAAGGCTTTTAAATATTTTCATAACAAATGGTTTAAATTAAAAAATGTACATAAATGCAAATATACATTTTTTTGCGAAAAAAAACAAGAAAAGAGCCGGAATTTTCATTCCGGCTCTTCCCTCTTTAACCAAACCTTAAAACCTATGAATTTGTTTTAATTATATATGTAGCAAAAAGCGTGCCAAAACTTAAAATTCAAATAAAATCAAGCTAATTCGCTTAGTTCGAGCCATCTAAATGTTTTTTCATCTAAGGTTTTATTCACTTCGCCTATGCGGGTTGATTTCTCCATTAAATTACTGTGTTCCAATACTCCTGAACTCAAAGCTACTTCTAATTCTTGTTTTTCTGTCTCCAAGGCGGCTATTTCCAACTCCAAGGTTTCAAACTCACGTTGTTCTTTGTAGGTGAGTTTCTTTTTTGTTTCCACTGATTTTTGCTGCACCGGTTTCTCTTTGAGAGGTACTGTCTGCCGGTCACGCTCCTGTTTGTCTTGCTCTTCTTTCCAGAGACGATAGTCGGAATAGTTGCCGGGGAAATCTTTGATGTCGGCATTGCCGCGGAACACAAGGAGGTGATCTACCACCTTGTCCATAAAATAACGATCATGCGAGACCACTATAACACAGCCTTTGAACGATTGGAGATAGTCTTCCAATATGGTGAGTGTGGCAATGTCGAGGTCGTTGGTGGGCTCATCCAACACAAGGAAGTTCGGATTGCGGATAAGCACGGTGCAAAGGTAAAGCCGCCGCCGCTCGCCACCACTGAGCTTGGCCACATAGTTATGTTGTGTTTCGGGGGTAAAGAGGAAGTGTTGGAGAAATTGTGCTGCGGTTAATTTTTTCCCGTTCCCCAAAGATATTTCTTCGGCTATCTCGCGCACCACATCAATCACTTTCATGGAGTCATTGAAGGTTAAACCGGACTGTCCATAGTAGCCAAATTTCACGGTTTCACCTATATCGAAGTCGCCGCTATCCGGCTTGACCTCTCCTATCAGCATTTTTATGAAGGTACTTTTTCCGGTGCCGTTATTGCCTATGATACCCATTTTTTCATAACGATTGAAAAGATAATGGAAATCCTCCACTATTTTCAGATCGCCGAAACGCTTGGATATATAACGGGCTTCAAATATTTTTGTGCCTATGTAGGAGGCGTTAACCTTCAGTTTTAAGCTTTCGGTTTCACGTTGTTGTTTTATTTTTTCTTCGAGATCATAGAAGCCATCAACACGCGATTTAGCTTTGGTACCGCGGGCTTGCGGTTGCCGGCGCATCCATTCCAATTCTCGCCGAAAAAGATTATTGGCATGGTCCAACTCTGCATTTTCAACAATGATCCGTTCCTGCCGTTTCTCTAAAAAGTAAGAGTACCCACCCTTGTATTGGTATATTTTCTTCCTGTCTATTTCAATAATATCGGAGCACACACGATCGAGAAAGTAACGGTCATGCGTAACCATAAAGAGACTGAGTTTTGAACGGCGGAGGTATTCTTCGAGCCACTCAGTCATCTCCAAATCGAGGTGATTGGTGGGCTCATCAAGTATGAGGAGGTCGGGTTCGGTGATGAGCACGTTAGCCAACGCTACGCGTTTCAATTGTCCGCCCGAAAGTTCTTCCACCCTTTGGTCAAGGTGTTTTATTTGCAGTTGGGTAAGAATTTTTTTAGCGCGTTGCTCCGCCTCTTCGCTCACGGCATTACTGCAAGCTTGCATCACGGTAGTTCCCGGGGGGAAGTGAGGGTCTTGTTGGAGGTAGGCTACCTTGGAATCTTTCTTGAATACTACTTCTCCGGTGTCAGCTTCGTCCAAGCCTGCAATGATGTTGAGAAGGGTGGTTTTTCCTGTACCGTTTTTGGCGATGAGCCCTACGCGCTGCCCTTCATTAATAACAAAATTGATGTTTTCAAAAAGGACGTTAACGCCGAAACTTTTGGTGAGATTATTTATTTGTAAGATAGATGCCATAAGAGAAGACCGTAAGATAGTAAGACCGTAAAATTAGCGCAGTTTGTTTTTTTCAAAATAGCGGGCGGAGAGCACTGCAAAATATAACAGTCCAAGTAAGAGTAATCCGGCACAAATAAGATATAACCCGCTAAAATTCAATTTTTCAATTACAAAACCTCCGATGGCGGTACCAAGACCTATCCCCATATCTGAAAAGGTGAAATAGGTGGCATTGGCTGTACCACGCCGGTTATGCTCGGCCAGATTGATAAGCATGGTTTGGAAAGCGGGATTGATATATCCCAATCCTGCACCCATAAGGAAGGCAGTAATGTAAAACATAAGGGTATTACAGCAGAGCGCCAACATGACAAAGGAGAGGGCAAAGGCAAGTGTTCCCATATATATCAACTGTACAATTTTTCCATTATTAATGGGCTTAGCAGAGGTTATGCGCGACAAGATGAGACCGGCAGAGATAAGCATAAAGAAAGCACCGGCGCTGCAAGAAAAGGGGGTATGTTGGTCGTACAGGCCTATATAGTTGACCACTGCACCATAGCTCAAACCTACCATTAAAAGCAAAGCAACACAAGGCAGTCCTTTCAATAATATAAAACGGTCAAGCGCCATTGCCGGTTTTGTACCGGGCCGGGGGTGTGGTTTTTTAATGGGTTTCACGGGTAATATAGCACAAAAGCCTATCGTTCCTGAAATGAAGGCGGCCATAAATAATACATCAAAAGAGTAATATTTATGCAACCACAAGCCTACCACAGGGCCAATAGCCATGGATATATTGGCAGCAATACCGAAGTAGCCGATACCTTCACCACGGCGTTCCGAGGGCATGACGTCAACGGCTACAGTGCTTCCGCTTACGGTGCTAATACCAAAGGCAAAGCCATGCAATATACGCAGCAGGATAAACAGGACTAAGGTAGTTCCTACAATGTAACCGGCAAATATAATGCAGAAGATAGCGTAACAAAGAAGGTATAAGGGCTTACGGTTAAACATATCTACCAAAAAGCCGGAGAAGGGGCGCATCAGGAGGGCGGAGATGGTGTAGAGGGATAATACTATGCCGGCTGTTGTGCCGCCTGTGCCCAAATTGTCAAGCAGGTAGAAGGGCAGCACGGGCACCAACATATAGAAAGCGAAGAATAGCAATAGATTGGAGGCAAATATAAGAATAAAATCTTTGGTCCACAGGGGTGGACGGTTAGGATTGGTCATCGTTATATATTTTTAGATGACAAAGATAGCAAAAATTTTTATCTCAAGGGTTTTGCCAGATATGCACGCCACAATGCCGCCGGCAGGTCTAAAAACTCCAAAATATAGGGGCCTTTAATAATGTCATGTGGTGTAGTAAATTTGTCTTTTGGGGCTATGCTGTCTTCCGTTTTTAACTTCTAATTTGTTTTGTGAAGACAGTATCCTTTCATAGGCCAAAGGGCATCATCCCTGTTAACAGCTTGGGAATAAAACTATTCTGGAACCTCCGAAGACTCAAACAACTCATGCAGTTTCCGCTGCAATAGCTTTTTATCAGGTAGCTGTGTTTTATATTCGGCTACCATGGCAGAAGGTAAGCTCCGGCTTAGTGCATATTCCACCACTTCGTGGTCTTGGTCTTTACACAATAATATACCAATGCTGGGGTTTTCATTGGGCTTCTTTACATCTCTATCCAATGCTTCCAGGTAAAAATTAAGCTGCCCTATGTATTCCGGTTTAAATTTGTCAGCCTTTAACTCGAAAGCCACGAGGCACTGTATCCCTCTATGATAAAAGAGTAAATCAATATAAAAATCACTCTTTCCCACTTGTAAGCGATATTCTTCTCCAATAAATGAAAAATCCTTACCTAATTCAAGAATAAAATTTTTCAATTGCCCGACTAAACCTTTTTGTAAATCTCTCTCATCATAAGGATTAGGTAGGTTTAAAAACTCAAAAACATAACTGTCTTTTATACTGTTTGTTATATTTGAGTGAATTTCTCTCACCACTGGTGAGAGTTTTGGAGAATCCTTATAAGTTTCAAAGAACTGCTTCATTCTCCAAAGGTTTTTATCGGAAAAGCCTTTTAAGCCGGGTTCTGTCCTGTCTAAATAAGCAGCCAACTCCTGCACCACCGATTGTCCCCACTCCGACTGCTCCACCCGTTGGTAAATATATTGACCAATATTCCAATACAAATCTATCAGTTCCGTATTGACCGCTTTGAGGGCTTTCCATTGCGATTGCTTTATCAGTCCTATGATTTCACTAAATTCTTTTTGTCGGGCTAAATTCATAATGTGTTGGATTTATGTCGTCAAAAATAAAATATTTTTTGCAAAGTTAGAAAAATCACTACTTTTGTAGTGCTAACATATTGTAAAAAAGAGGCGAATTGTTCTTCTATCATAGATGGTTGGTAGGTTGTCTTTCTCTCCCTTTTGGGAGAGCATATCGGTAGAAAATAAGGCAATGCGAAGCTAATGCGCGGCGCAGGATGTACATAATAGCGCAAATTGGCCATGTCCGCGCATTATGGATAATATAGGTATTATAGGAATGTTTGCCGGGCGATTTCGTTATGGGTAGATGGTGTATTTCGCGCGGAACAAGCGCCGGATTTCATGGTTATATTGTACGCCGCGCGAATGTGCATTGTGTGTTGCCGGATTCTACCAATAGACCGTCCCTAACGGGACGGGGTAGCAAATAGCTACAAAAAATAACCGCATATTTTTCACCAACCACCTTTTACACCTGATCCTCTTTTCCCCCTAATCCTATTTATTGCTGTAGTGCAAATTTGTAGTGCAAACAAAGAGCCGACTACATTTTGTTTTTGTAATCGGCTCATTTAGTGTGACCTCGGAGAGATTCGAACTCTCGACCCATTGATTAAGAGTCAATTGCTCTACCAGCTGAGCTACGAAGTCGTTTATTTAGGGGGACAAATATACAAATTTTCCGGAGTATTTCAATAGGGTGTAAGTAAATTTCATTTTTGCAGCAGGCCCTTTCAATACACCGAAAGAGTAATTTAGATTGTCCAACGCTACCGTGGTATAATAGGTGGAAGAAACGCTTTGTGTGGGGAAAAGACGCAATTGACGCGCTCCGGCTGAAGTATCGGCCGTATGCTTGGTAAATAACCCCTGAGTGAAATAAGTGAGATTCAAAGAGTACTGTTGTGAGGAACGGTTGAGACTGCCGTCAAAATTGGTCAAATAGGTGTCGGACAAAAAAGTATAGGAAGAATCTGCCCAATAAGCCAGGGTGGTCATGCTTGGATAGGTGACCAATGAATTGGCCGGATAGTCGGCTTTAAGCTGTAGCTCGGCACGGTTCACTACTATTTTTGCAGGATCAATATTTGAATTCAGGGCTATACTCAAACTATCTGCCAAATACTGTATCTTAGCTTTCACATTATTAAAGTCGATGTAAGGCTTTACGCCGGCTAAACCCTCAAAATACACGCTGCCGGAATTACCGGCCAAAGCAGAAGAACTGTGCTTAAACACGTTGAAATTGGCTTTACCCACATAATCCAAATAGTAATAGAAAGCACGAGCAGTGTCTTCTCCACTTTTATGGTAGTTCACTACCATGATGCCT
>JAVBSQ010000053.1:0-5039 GCA_031556695.1 Bacteroidales bacterium
AAAGGCTGCTGTTCAATCATAATTTTGTTGAGGTCAACAATAATGTGATCGGCAAGGTTTGTTTTTGCTAAAGATGAAAATTCAGAAGCTGTTTTTGCTAAAGTATCTATTTGTTCCAAGAGAGTGACAGATACGTCTTCAAAGCGCTCGGTCCATCCAGGGGCATTATCTTTTTTCATGCGTAGCAGGTGTTGCAAGCTTAGTCGCATGGGGGTTAACGGATTTTTGATTTCATGGGCTATTTGCCGGGCCATCTCCCGCCATGCGCTTTCGCGTTCGGTCTGTGCCAATTGTTTGGCACTCTCTTCCAGTGCGGATATCATGTCGTTGTATGCTTTGATCAGCTCTCCCAACTCATCATTTGAAGAGTAGTTGATATGTTCAGGCTTGTAGGAGAGGTTAAATTTCTGCAGGTTGCGGCGTATGATTTCAAGTGGCCTGGTCATGCGGTTAGCTAAGGCTATCCCCATGAAAATAGCGGCTATCATCAATATGATATAAAGGTTGGCATATGCGCTGATAATTGTGTATATCTCGTGTGTTGTGGCTTCCCTATTGATGAAGTTGGGGAGGTTGAGGTAGGCAATCAATTCTCCGGAACGGTTGTAGTAAGGTATATAGACAGACATATATGATTTTGTGCCTATATGTTCATCTTGAATATATTTGGGTAAATTTTCCTGTTGAAACTGCGAAAGAGCTTTGGCATTCATACGTGTACTTTGTATGCCGTTCTTGAATATTTCCGGCTGTGATGATAAGCAGAGTCTTCCTTCCGGGTTGTAGATATTAATGTCTGTCATTAATTCAGACGATATGCGTAACAATTCAGGATATAGATCTTGTACATGGTTGATATCTTCCGTGTGCAATGTGGCAAAGAAGGGGTCAAGGGCGGCTACCGTAGACCAAGTGTAATTTTCTATCCATTTCCGGCTGTAATCTTTATATTGGCTAACGCTGTAAATAACACTTGTTATACCTACAAGACATAAGGTGATGATCAGCAATGAAAAGAGATGGAGGGTTATATTTCTTCTTAAGGTGTTTTTGTGCCAGTTCCAATGAAACCGCCACCCAATAGAATATAGCAGCATAAAGGAACAGAGGGTGAAAAATAAAAAAAGATAAGAGATACCCGCAGCATAGTCGAGCAGGGTATCGTTTTTGTGGGAAATAACGATTGTGCGATATCCTTCAATGTTATGAAGGTAATGGGTGTAAGCGTCGTCGTTAATGATAGTGGAGACTCCCTCAAATTTCCAGTTTTTATTCAGATAATAAGGATAATCATATTCACCACCATTACGTATAAGATGTTCTTTAAAATATTTTCCGAAAGAATAATTGAGCGGAAGAGAAAAAATGTTCATGATTTCTTTCCTTAGCAGCAATTCGGAATAGCCGGCTTCATTGCCGGAGACTTTGGAGTTCATCTCCACATAAATAATTTTTCCGCCGGCTTCTTTTTTCTCTCTTATAATAAGAAGATAGGTGCTACGCCCGTTGTGATTATCCAGATAATAAAAATCTGATTTTTCATCGATAGTGTTGCCCTCACGTTCAATTTTTTCTACTATTTTTTGATGCTGTTGGTCGTTTTCTGTAACAATTTTTATTTCGAAGTTGTAGTGTTCAAGGTATCCGTTAAAGTAGTATTTATATAGGTGCTTGGACAGGAGCGGGTAATTATTGTTGTTTTGGACAAGCGTTTTAATGATAGGATCAGCTACTATGCGAGGAGTGATATCTCGTAGAATCATTTCGGCAACAGGATCATGCTGTAAAGCCATCTTGTAGGCCCAAATAACACTGGTATCTTGTACCAGTTCCGCATTGTAGTGGGCAATGGCCCACATGGCATATACCGGTGTAAGAAGTGCATAGATAAATATAAATGCCCTCCGCCGCCACGAACGGAACCATATTGGAAAACAACAGTGTAGAAACAAGGCGAGCATGATCAGAAAGGTGGAGACCAGAATGCTGATAATAATGTATGCAATAATGGAGTACACACTTAATTTTCCGGGGCTTTGCAGTGCCAAATTAATGCAGGAGTTAATGGATAAGGAGCGTATAATGTAGTGGATGCCCGATGCGAAGAAACTCAAAAAGAGGATGGCGCCGAAAACTCCCATGATTTTTCTAATGCGTGGAGCCCGTTGAAATAGTGTAGCCCATACTTGTTTCCATTGGAAGACCAATGCCACGGCAAGGAAGATAAAGAATACATCAAGCAAGAGAGAACCCAAAGAGTTGAAATAGTAAGAATCTGAATAAATGTATGGGGAAAATAACTCCAGCTTGTTATAAGTGAAAAAATTGGTGTTAAAGAAGATAATTATTCGAAGGGTAGCAAGAAGAAAAATAAAAGGGACTACAAGGCCGGGGTGGCGATAATAGTGAAAGAAAAGAAAAATGCCCACCAGGCAACAAACTAAAGCAATCCAGCGCAATGTTATGTTCACAGTGTATTGTGACTCCTGTATTCCGGGTACGATTTTAAATAACGGGGTATCGTTTATTCCATAAATGGTATGTCCGAAAGTGCTTTTAGCCGATACAATGTTAATGTTTCCGGAAAGGTGCAAGGCCGGATTAACAATATTATGCAGATACTGATTGGTATAATGGTAGTCGTTCCGGACAAGTATAGTAGCAATAAAATTCAAGCGGAGATGCTGAAAGCTTTGGATTATGTACCACTGGTCGCCCAGCTTGCTGTAACGTGCAATACTGTCGGCGCGAAGCAGCTCGTTTTCACTGACGGGAATATCGTTAGCCCATTTCAGCAAATGATCTTCTTTAAAAACAAACAGGCTGACGTCTTCATCAAGCTGGCACTCCTCAATGGTGTAAATATCATTGGTGTCATTAATATTACTAATAGTACTTCTGATGAGCTTTTGCTTGGTTATAATCTCCGTTTGGCAATTGAGTATGTTTTGTGTACTTATTGTGGGCGACGAAAAGTCGATGAATGAAACACCTAGGAGTAGCAGTGCGGCTACGGAAAAGCCTAATGCATTGTAAAAGAGATGAGTTCCGCGTTTCATTTAGATGTGATGATAAGGCTCGCCTTTTATAATTGTGAATGCGCGGTAAAGTTGCTCAGTAGCTATGAGCCTTACCATTTGATGAGAAAAAGTCATGGGGGAGAGGGAGATTTTCTCCGTGGCTTTTTGATATACAGCATCTGAAAAACCAAAAGCTCCACCAATAACCAAGATGAGGTGTTTGGCAGAGTGGAGGGCTTTTTTCTCCAGGAAACCGGCAAAGTCGACAGAAGAGAAGCGGCGGCCGTTTTCATCGAGTAAAAGTAATTCGGCGCCAACAGTCAGATGTTCTAAGATAAGCTCTCCTTCCTTGGTTTTCAGTTGTTCAGGCGTGAGACTTTTGGCATTTCGAATGTCGGGAAGCTCTTTATAGTCGAAGGAAGCGTAGTGTTGCAGCCGTCCCGCATACATCGCAATACCCTCGCGAAGATAGGCATCGGCTGTTTTTCCTATGGCTAACAAGGTTATTTTCATAAATATGTACAAATATATAAAAAATTTCATTTTTTGAAAAACATTTATCAACTTTGCAATATCAAACCTCTAAACGATGAAAACGATTTTTTATTTACTAGCCTGCCTGTTTCTTTCTTTTGTGGTAGTGATTCCTGCAGTAGCACAGGTTCCGTGTGAGGTTTTGTTTGAGCCTGTAGCCGAAACTATCCGGAAAACGAATGCCGATGCTTTTGCTGATTATTTTGCAGAAGCTATAGAATGTGATATTTTGGGGGAGGAGCAAGTGTATAGCAAGGGGCAATCCAGGCAAATTATTCGCAATTTGTTTAAGTCGGATGGCAATGTGAAATATTTTACTATTAAACATTGCAGCGGAAAAGAATATCTGAAGTACGCCATAGGTACTGTTACCACGTTTACCGATGCACATTATCGCCTTACTATGTTTGCTATTGTGAATAATGGCAAGCCGGTTATTCAACAATTACGTGTAGAAAAACAACAATAATTATGGATTTTCAACCTTACATTGACCAGTTAATTTCATTGGCTATTGCAGAAGATATAGGTGATGGCGATCACACTTCCCTTGCATCTATTTCGCCTGAAGCAGAGGGGAAAATGAAGCTGCTGGTGAAGCAGAACGGTATAATTGCCGGTATTGAGATAGCTAAGCAAGTACTTTTGCGCATTGATCCGTCGTTGAAAATGGAGCAAATACTTCATGATGGTGCGTGTGTGAAAGTTGGTGATATTGCTTTTTATGTATCGGGCAAAGAGTTGTCGTTACTACAGGCGGAACGTTTGATCTTGAATATTATGCAACGCATGAGTGGAGTGGCAACACAGACATCTGTTTATGTAAAGCAGTTGGAAGGCTTGAAAACACAGGTGATAGATACACGTAAAACTACGCCTGGAATGCGTGCGTTGGATAAGCTGGCAGTGAAAATCGGTGGCGGCGGCAACCACCGGATGGGTTTGTTTGATATGATATTATTGAAAGATAATCATATTGATTTCTGCGGAGGTGTGGAACAGGCTATTCTGAAGGCGCAGGATTATTTGCGGCGTACGGGCCGTAAACTGGCTATTGAGGTAGAGGTGCGCTCGTTGGAAGATGTACACACGGTATTGCGTGTGGGTGGCGTGCAGCGTATCATGTTGGATAATTTTGATACTACTAAAACAAAAGTGGCTGTAGCTCTTATCGGCGGTCGCTATGAAATAGAATCATCGGGCGGTATTACACTGGACAATCTGCGTGCGTATGCAGAGTGCGGTGTGGATTTTATCTCGGTGGGTGCATTGACGCATCAAATCAAAAGTTTAGATATGAGCTTGAAGGCGGTGTAGGGGCAGAATATATTCCGCCCCTACATCAATACAAAAATCCGAAGAGCCACAATGGAATAGTTTTGTGGTGGCCGTATTCTATATCATCGGCAGCAATGAAGGCGTGCTTTTGGTCTTGTATTTGTTTGGCGGTTTTATTTTTTCCGCCTATAGGGTGTGCATGAGGTT